>DATFBJ010000369.1:0-4620 GCA_035253885.1 Nitrososphaeraceae archaeon | reverse complement strand
CAACACAAAAATATGCTTCATAATCAGATAGATATCCTTTACAAAGAAAAGAAAAAGATCTAAGGCTTATTACTTACTATACTTTTCATTTAATTTTTTATTATCCTTTACCCAAAAAATTTTCCGGCGCCTAAAAATTTTCCTGAAGATATATAAATAAAATATTTAGACAAATTAATAAAAGATAAAATCCTTTAACTTATAACTTAGTACCAAAAATGGGATAAAGTGGAAATTGCACCTCTAAAATAGAATAATATGATAAAATAACGTTTTGTCAAGGCACAAATATAAATAACATATTTAAATTCATAACAATTTATCTCAAATCTAAAAGTATTGTATTATTTATTAGCCATATTTTAGGGAAGAGTATAATATAATTTATTTTTTCTTTTTCTTATCTTTCATCTTCTGTGGTAATAGGATGGAATCTAGTCATATAACAGATTATTATATACAGAAAGATAAAACTTGGTATATTATGAATACTTGTCAAAAAGGTAACAATTTGATTTAAGTATCAATAAATTAATTTTTATGAATTTTTCTCAAAAAATTAAATCCCATATTTGGGAATATGTATCAATAAAACAAAGTATAATATTGTACTAATAATCAAAATGCTTATTATATTGTTAATAAGGGATAAAAAAATGATAAATGCCATCCTAACCGTATTAGCAGATGAAGAGTTAAGAGATATATTTAACATTATTAAGGAAAAACCAGTATCAGCACAGGAATTATTAAAAAATACCAAGATTCCTCATACTTCCTTTTATAGAAAAATAAATTGGATGTTAGAGAACAAATTAGTAATCATTGATAGTGTACAAGAAACAAAAGATGGTAAAAAATATTCTATGTTTAGAGCTAGTTTTGATGATATTACTATAAAATCACAGAGAGACATTATAACTATAGAAGCCACTCCAACAGTAGATTTAGCCGAAATAATAGCCAATGAATTTTTTGAAATGTAAGATTTGGTCTATTAATTATTATGCGAATAAACATTCGAGTTAATTAGATCTATTGTGCAATACAAAAGATTAGACCTATATTTCTCTTATTTAGGAGTTATTATATAAATTTGCTAAATTATGCTATAGATTATCAATCCTCATGAAAAATGTAAAATACTTCCAGGAAATTCAAATTGTTTATCTGTAACATTTGAAATTCTAAATCCTAATAATAGTCTATACAAACAGTTTTTAGTCATTTAATTTATGTCTTGTTTAAGATAATTGTTTTTATTACTTATAATTATAATTCATTATCATTACAGAGATATGTTTTAGAATAACTAAAAATACATTAGATATTATTAATTTATTTACAAGAGATAAACAAAAAAATAAATATAATTTCTTAGAAAACCATATTATATATAAATCCCTTCTTTAACATTGATATATTAATATTGTATAATAAAATAATTGTAAAATCTAAAATTTCTAGACGCCGAAAAAGTATCTAGTCTTTACATTGGTGTTAACATAAAAAAGAGGACAAAAAATCTTTAATAATTATAAATCGAAAGTATAATATGAGAACTTTGCGATTAATAAATCTTCATTGTAATAAAACTGATAATGATAATCATGATGATGTTGATAATACTAAACCAGATGAAGCTTTTCGTACTGTTGACAACGGTAGATTTCGAGGATTTGGACCAGAATCAATGATGAATAGAAGTGATTGGAATGTTAATGCAGATATTCAATTCAATGAACAGGCTGTAATAAGTTTTTATGATGAAGATTTGGTAAGAAATTTAAGTACTATCAAACACCCTACAAATCACATTGTTAAGGAAAATGAGATTCAGGATGGATTGAAAAAAGTTAGTTTTGCTACTAGTAATGCAAATTATGTTTTAAGTTATGAAATATTATAGGCAAGTTGATTGACAATAAATGAAAAATAGAAGTAGAACAGAAATAGTAAGTAATATATTGAATGCTGCAAATGGAGGAGCTACCAAGACAAAAATTATGTATAAATCTTTTTTGAGTTACAGTCAGCTAAAAGAATATCTTTCTATCTTGATTGAAAATAATCTTTTAGAATCTCAAGAAGGAACTCAAATCTACAAAACAACAGAAAAAGGATTGAATTTACTAAAAATGTATAATGAAATTAGGGAATTATTACAGACTACAACCAAAAACGATTAGTTAATTTTATTTTTTAACTATACTAAATCATCTAATGCATAACTGGGTGAGCGTAGGTTCATCCAAATCTATTTATAATTTATTAAACCTGGTTACTTAACAGAGTTTCATAAATTCAAAATTAAATTAAATATAATTTCACTAATCATTTATTGATTTATCATTTATTTGTGCAATAATATAGATTGATAACTCACTAAAAAATAGGAAAGAAAAGTAAATTATTAGAATAATAAGAAAATATTCTAACAAAGAAGCTTATACTTTTCTTAGCAACAATAACATTCTAAATAGTATAAAAAATAATAATGATGTATAAGCAACAACAAATAATGAGAAAAAGTTTGGTAATAAATCTGATTAGAGAATTGACAAAAAGATTCATTCAAAGGAATCACAGCACAACAGTAGAAAGATTTTAAGTAAAAGTTTGCAAGATCATTCACTGGTATATGAATAACTAATTATACATTTCATTATTGAATGAATATTGAAATCATGACCATTCAACTCCCAAAGAGTGATATTTTCTCGGAGTCACTTATTAATTTAGTTATTCAACTAGATTATTAATAATGAGAAATTAAATATTTCTATATACTTATATTACTATATTTATATTCAAAAAATCTCTTAATTAGTCGTATTTCAAATATATCAAAGTATAATGTACTTATTATGGAATAAAATAGTATCAACGAAAAGAATTAGTGCAATATTTTTAGCCATTGTACTGGTAGCAGGAACAATAGCTCTATCATTCCCATCATTTTTGATAGGCTCAGCATAAGCCCAATCATACTAAGGTAGGGGAATAGACAATAACTACCAAAAATCATATGGAAAAGATGACAAAAGAGACAAATCCAAAGATAGTGTCAATGTAAAGAAAATTTAATGTAACAATATTAATGTAAGTGTTAATGGAATAGAACCTAATGTAATATCATTTTCATTTCTTAGTAGTATAACAGCAGCTGATGATGATGATGCAGATGCATCTGAAGGTAAATATTGTGCTGTTTCTTACGGAAATGGCGGCGGAAGCTATGGAAACGGTGGAAGCTATGGTGCCCCATCAGGTTCTGACAATGACTTTAAATTTGTTTGTATTAACAATAATAACAATACAGTAGTTGTAGAAGAACCACCAGAACTATTACCTTGTGAAGAAAATTTTGAAAAATTTTTAACCACTATACAAATTTCATTGCTGAATGATATCATTGGTATGACTCTAGAGCAATTATGTGACTAAATCACAGTGGATGACCTCACTGAAGGTCAATTAAGAGAAATACTTGTTAGTATCCTTGAATTGGATATAGATGTATTAAACAATATAAAAGAATGTTTACTTGAACCAGGAATAGTATTTCTTCCAGGCCCAGACTAATAAGATTTTACTTTCTCTTTTATAATTTTATTAGGAATCTAGATAAGGATATGGGTTGTATGTAATATAAAAAAAATTTAAACGACTCAAAGAAGTTTGAATACTAAGTAATTTTATCATTATTTATTTTATAATTGATATTCTTTTCATTCCTAATTCTACTATCTTTTGTTATTTCTCCATTCTACCCACATTACTGTATTAGAGAATAGATCTAATAGTCCAAAGACATAGTAAATTGTACCTAGTGAATATTACACTCTATTAAAATAATAAAAAACTTCTTTTTTGTAGCATGATACTATCATCTTCTACAATCTCTTTTGTAATAGTCTTTTTTGTAATAATATTTATTTTTACTATGCATTTGACAATTTTAGATTTTAAATCTGTCAAAGCACAAAAAGAATCAGAAATTGTAATTAAATCTGGTAATGGACAAAAAGAATCAGAAATTGTAATAAACAATACAAATATTGATGAAAAAGACAAATTAGTTGTTGTGTCTAAGATTAACCTTCAAAACATATCAAAAACAGGAATAATTAAAATAGTTGGCGAAATTAATGGAGAAGATTTTGTCAAAAATATTCCTTTAGATAAAATAAGGGAATCTGCAAAAAAAATACAAGTAAGATTTGAAATGAACAAAAATAATGAATTAAATAATGCTCATAAACCAGATGAATTTTTTGTTTGCGCTTATCATATTACCAATTCTAGCAATAACAATAACAATGAAGTCGAACCAATATTGAACTACTTTGATTGTAATGAAGGAGATATTCAATCTACTACTTCCACTACCAAGACTAGTTTGTTTAAACCAAAATCACAAGTTTACAATAAAACTGCTTATTATTATAATATGTACTCAAGTCCTCAAGTAACATCATTTGCTACTATATCTAGTGAGGATTCTACTACAGAATCACTGACTCCTAACTCTCTCTCAAATAGTAACATAAAACCAGATAATGGTAAGAACGTAATTAATACCAAAGAAGATATTAATAATAATAGGAATAATAATAG
>DATFBJ010000368.1:0-2939 GCA_035253885.1 Nitrososphaeraceae archaeon | reverse complement strand
TTTGTGTTATTATGTATTCTCCTAAAATTTCTTGAACTTCACCAAAGTCGGTATCATCACCTAGTCCTCTTGCTTCTTTTTTGACAATTTCTTCAGAATTATAGTCATCAGTATTAGAATTGTTTGACATGCAGAGATTATATAATATTCTATGATATATATATAATCAGATTTTAAAATGCCATAGCCTATCGGCGTATAACTGGTTGGTAGAAGGCCGCTATGACATTTGATTAAACTGGTTTTTTGTTTATGTTCTAAAGTAATTAATAATTAATAATAAAATATTTAAAAATTGGAGACAATTTATTGATAAAAGAAGAAGATGCTTTGGGTCATTTGTCTGATTAACTATTATTAAGCGAACAAATACTACCGTTGGAAAGAAAATAAATGATGTATTTAATGTTTTTTTTATTTAATGAACAAAAAAGTAATGAAGAAATCTTTTGAAAAGCTTTTGAAAAGGTATCAATAGTAATAATAATAATAATTAAAAATTAGAACTAGAAATTATATTTCTAGTTGCTTTTTTTGTTTCTTGATATACTAGTTCTCCAATATAGTCATCTATTCCCAATATTTCTGCAATATGAGAAGGTCCACAATCTAATATTTTTTCAACTGTAAAACCAGAATTTTGTAAAACCTCAATTAATCCTTTTGAAATATCTATTAGTTCTAATCGTTCATCTTTCCATGGTGCTATATTCATTAATGACGATGGTGAGGAGAGAGGTATTTGCAAATTAGAATCCTTTGCAATTATTATCTGATAATAATCATTATAATTATTATTATCATCCTCATAATCTCTCTTTTTCATATAATAATATATAGATTATCTAGTATCTAAATACTCCTAATTTATTTATATTTTAAATATAAAAACAAAAAGAAATTACAGATATAATGATAAAATAACTTCTATTAATCATTTATAATATCAAGATCTTATTAGGAAATATGGATTATTTTCTAATTGTTGTCTTTGATGGTCTAAGAATTTCATTGTTTTTTCTTTTATGTTCTTACATTTTTTTGTTTTCGTTATTAGATAATAATAAAAAACAGGGTTTTAATCATTCATCCTGTTCTAACATTTTTCATTGAATATTGCTATTTTATATGACTATTTAACTCAATTTATAATAAACTATGTAATTATTTATCTCTAATTATTAATAATATTTTTTAATTACGTTTACTATATTAAAACTATAGGAAATATGAATGAAAATACTTATAATATTTCTATTGATAATGTTCCCCAGGAATTAGATGATCATTTTAAGAATTTTGGAAAATATGCTAATGATGTAGATTATACCAAAATTGGATATTGTAATTTTTGTAATTCCAGAATAGATGAATTTGGTTTCTGTGCCTGTATTGGTGGACAACCAGATTGATATCTATTCATAGTAAAACCTAAATCTTTTTAAATTAATATTTTTCCCAATTCACACTTCTAACTTCTTAATCTTTTCAATGAGACTAAGAGCGTCACATCCAACTTCAGTAGTTATATAAAGTAAATGATTATTATCTAAGGGCATACTGATACGTTTAATCTTTTCATATTCTGCAAGTACGAACTTTCCTTTTCCAATCTGTTTTTTTAGTATCACGTATTTTCCAGGCACTAAGAGTAAATTGAAGAGATTGGTCACTTTCTTCTTTTGTAAGTAGATTTGTCACTCCAGGTGCATGTTCAGAAAAAAGAAGTGAATTATTATTAATATCAATTACTGTTACAAAACGGATATTGGAATCAAGAGTCATAATTTGATTTCCTATATTCTTATAGTCCAATTCTTAAATAGTAAATATATTAGTTATTATAAAAAGATGTAGCAATAAAAATTTGTTTTTATAACAAAAATAAGTATTATGAATTAATGGCAACAATCATTTTATTTTTAAATAGCATTATCAGGATTTTTCTGGCAAGATTTTTAATTTATTCTTTAAAAAGTTTTGAGGAAAAGATTGTAATATAATCAATTTTCTTTTCCAATTCCTCATTGATATGATCTTTTTTTGTTGTTATTTTTGTTGTTGTTGACTGATTCAAATATTCTTTTCTCTCCTCCAATCTTTAGATAACAGATCTAGGCAGAGGTAGTTTATAATATTAGGAGAAGAACCTATTCATTAATGGTGTGTGTTAGCAGTAACCTTCTAGTATCACATGAGTGTTCCACTCTTAAAATTTATACATATGATATAATTAATTAAAAACCATAGCCTACTAAAGGGATACAACAACTTCCTAGTAGGAGATATCACGATTAGGCTATGGCTGCCGCATATTTGTGATTTGGTTCTAAGGTTATAATATATATTCAATAAATTATTTAGTAATTTGAGATAATTTATTGGTAAAAGAAGAAAGCCATAGCCCTCTATGAGTCAATTGAATAGAAGTAGAACTGATGTAGAAGGCTATGGTAATATGTTGTATGTGTATGAATCTTTTGTTCTTTGGACTGAATTGGATCAGTGCATACAAATTGTTAATAATACTATATAATGATTGGAGATAATTATTGTAATAGCCTGAACGAGGAAATAAGGATGATCAGAAGATAAATAACGCTCAGACTATGACACCAAGAGTAATTGGTACATTGAATTTACAAATTGAATTTATTAAAACATTATTCAATCTCTTTCTTTAAAATCATCATCTCAAATGATATATATCTAATCTAATAGGTCAGTAATAGATTCTGCTTGTTGTTTATTATTATTTTTATTTCTTAACGTTAGTTTGAATTTACTATTTCTCGGTTTAGTTCTTAATTTATATCCACAACATGGACAATATGATGAACCTTGCCAATAAATGAAAATCTGACAAACTTGACAGCGTTTTTGTCCTCTCAAATAACGGTTACCTCCATTTGTAGGTCTCATTGCTTTATGGCGTGAAC
>DATFBJ010000367.1:0-3266 GCA_035253885.1 Nitrososphaeraceae archaeon | reverse complement strand
TTTCTTTAAAAGCAAAAATGTTAAAAGTGAAAAAATTAGAACGTTATCATTTATATGCTCCCCTTATTAAAAAAGGAAGAAGGCCGAAGAGATATAGCTATGACCAAGCAGTAAAAATAGTTTTAAATGTTTTTGAATCATTTGATCCTAAATTTCGAGAATATGCAGAAATAGTTTTTAATAAAAATCATGTTGATTCTGAAATGAGAAAAGGAAAGATGAGTGGAGCATTCTGTTCTACTATTACTCCTACAATAACTCCATATGTTTTATTAAATTACGATGGTATGTATCGTGATATCTCTACAATGGCTCATGAATTTGGACATGCTATACATAGTATTTGTTCTTCTAATCTTCCAATTACTGTTGCGCATCCTCCATTACCTTTAGCCGAAACAGCTTCTGTTTTTGCAGAGATGTTGTTGAATGAAAAATTAGCTGAAGAAATGACAGAAGAAGAAAAGTCTATTCTGTTAGCAGAACAAATTGATGATATGTACGCAACCATTTTGAGACAATCTTATTTTACATTATTTGAAATTAATGCACATAATCAGGTAATTGAAAATAATGCTAACATTGATAATGTTTCATCTTTGTATAAAAATAATCTTCATGATCAATTTGGAAATTCACTAATTATTTCTGATGATTTTATGTGGGAATGGCTTTATATACCTCATTTTTATCATACTCCTTTTTATTGTTATGCATACGCTTTCGGTAATCTTCTAGTTTTATCCTTATTTAATATGTATAAGAAAGAAGGAAAAAAATCTTTTATCCCAAAATATTTAAATCTACTTTCTGCAGGTGGATCAAAAAATCCTGAATCTCTATTAACTGAAATTGGCTTCGATATATCTAATAAAGAATTTTGGCAACAAGGTTTTGATCTATTGTCAGAAAAAATAATTGATTTAGAACGTATTATTAAATTCTATGTATAAGAGAAAGATCCAAAAATAATATAATTTTTCTTTATAAAGACTATGAATTCTTTTATATTCCTACTAACTTTTATATCAAAATCTATTGGATATGTAAATGTAAAAATTAAGTTATTCTTCTCTCTTTTGAATACCAAATTAATATTAATTTAAAATGGCCATTGGATATATAGATTATACATCATTATAATTATCGTTTTTAAATATGAAATTGATAATGGATTGATATTTACAATAAATGAAATTAGAACTTTTTATTTTTGTATTGTTCCACCATGTACAGCACTAAATTTTCTCATTTTATTATGTCCTGTTTTTTCTTTATGATCCTCGGCATCGGAATTGAAAAAAAAACTACTTTGACAATCTTCACAAAACCAAATGCTATTAAGATCCTCTGGATGCATAAGATCTACATATGATTCTGAAATATAAGAAATTAGATAGTATCTAATATATAATTTATAGAAACTATTTCATAGCTAAAAATTATAATTAATTGTTGTAGAACAATTTTAAGAATTAACTATTATTTGTAGTAGTTTATAATACAGAGATTGTATTAATATTGTATTAATATACTATTATAATAACAGAATATTAAAACGAGGAAGTATAGTTATTCTAACAAATAATGTTCCAAGTATAACTTTAACTCTTCTTCATTGTCAAATCCAAGATATCTCTTTAAACATTCCATTTCATGTTTATTTATTCGAGTTTCTGCATTGCCTTTATTAAGTGCTAATATTGCACTGACCAATCTATTTTTACTACTACATGTATAAAATAAGAGTTACTTAAACATTATGAAAAAGATTCAAAAAATTATTATGAATTCATTATAGATAGCCGAAAAGTTAGACCATCCCAAGCATTCGTTCATATGATAATGCATCTTCCAATTCTCTTTCTTTCATTAGTTTTTTTTCTAAAACCAATTCCCTTATTCCTTTGCCTGTTTTTAAAGATTCTTTATATATTTCTGCAGCTTTGAGATATCCCAAGTATGGATTTAATAAGGTTATGAGAATAGGACTTTTTTCTATTTGTTCTTTTAACTTTTCTGAATTTGGCTGAATTCCATCAATAAAATTCTTCGCAAAAATTGGCAAGAAATTTATCAACATATCTGTTACTTCTAATACATTCTTTAGCATACTGGGCAACATTACATTTAATTCAAACTGTCCTGCCTGTGCAGCCATGGCTACAGAAACATCCCTTCCTACTATATCAAAGCAAATCATGTTTAAACATTCGGCGAGAGATGGATTCACCTTTCCTGGCATTATCGATGAACCCGCATGAACTGCTGCAATAAATATTTCAGCAAAGCCAGCTATTGGACCAGAAGCCATTAGTCTTAAATCATTAGCAAGTTTTATTAGTTCTAGTGCTAAATTTCTTAATCCTGAAGAACAATCAGCTATATCAACTTTGCTTTGAAGGAAAAAGTGAAGATTCTTAGACGTTTTTAAATTTATGCCAGAAATATTAGATAGATGTTTAACTACATTTTCTCGATAGCCTTTAGGCGCATTGGCGCCTGTGCCAACTGCTGTTCCACCTATACCAATATATTCTAAGTTTCTTTGGCTATTAATAATCTCTTCTTTACATCTCTCTAACGAAAATACATATTCTTCGAATTCAGAGCCCAGTGTAACAGGAATAGCATCCATTAAGTGTGTCCTTCCAACTTTTATAATATTTTTAAAATCAATAGATTTTCTTTTCAAAGATGCAATTAATGTATCTAGCGACTTTATGGTTAAAGTAATATTGATTAATATCGCAATATGCATAGCTGTTGGAAAAGTGTCATTGCTAGATTGAGACATATTAACATGATCGTTAGGATTAATAGTCATATAATCGCCTTTACGTTTTCCAAGAATTTCTAAAGCTCTATTTGCAATTATTTCATTTGTATTCATATTAAAGGCAGTACCGGCTCCTGAATTGATAGCTTCTACAACAAATTGATCCAAGAATTGTCCAGATAGAATTTCATCACATGCCTGAACAATTACTTTGGCTATTTTTTCATCTAATACTCCTAATTCTGAATTAGCTAATGCTGCTGATCTTTTAATCATAACATATGCTTTGATAAGATTTAGATGAGATTTATGACCTGTTACTTTATATTGTTCCATTGCGCGAGATGTAAAAGGACCATAATATGCGTTTACAGGAACTTTAACTTCTCCCAATGAATCCTGATCTATTCTAAATGACATATGGTGATTATAAAATCAATTATATTAAATATTAATTAAATTTTTTAATAAACTTATAATAGGATCT
>DATFBJ010000366.1:0-3607 GCA_035253885.1 Nitrososphaeraceae archaeon | reverse complement strand
ATATTATTTCAAATATAAATATCTTTTTTGTTACAAATACAATAATAATTAATATTGTAGATATTTTTTTTACTAAATAAAAGAAACTAACATCATGATTCATAAAATGCAATTTTACAATTATATTTGTGAGAATAGTTTTTATTTATACTAATAACATTTTGTTTACTGGGCATTTTTAATCTTTTATTTGTTTTATTATATATAACAATAACTACATTAATCTATAGTCGATATTTATTATAGACTATATTAAATTAAGTCACTTTTACAATAAAAGGATTAGAAATAGCAGATAAAAAATACTAAATAACAAATATTATATTATACATAAAAAACTAAAAATAATTTATTATTTCTTACTATAATATTAGTTGATAATACCATTAAATAGCAACAGTTATTTTTTATGACGCTTCTGTGTCAAATGATAGTTATAAAAAGAAACATACTAGATACTACTATGATTATACTATGGCTATGATCCATGATATCATGAAAAACTTATGAAGTAGAACACATAAGAAACCATACTTAGATTATATGACTAGTAACTAATAACAATCACTAATCTAAAAAATTAATTTTGCCTCTTACTTTTTTTAACATTATTATTTTATTGATTAATGATAATGATAATATTCTTCTCCATTTTGTAAAATTTTTCTCTCTTTATCGTTTAATGATAAACCGTTCATTTCCTTGAACTGCAATGCGTTAATTATGGCTTTTCCTCCATAATGATTGTTAAAATATATTCTAAGTTTTTTAGTTTGATTCTTTAATTTTCTGACTTTATGGATCCAAGGTTCAAGTTCTTTCTTTGTATAAAGATAATCATACCAATAATGTCCAGAAGAGGTATTCCTTCCATGAAATCTTATGAATGAATGATCTGCAGATGTAACTAATGAATTAGACAAAAATGAAAGATTCTCTTTTTCAGGAGAATCAGTAATTACATTAGCAATATTGTAATGTTTTAGTAATTCCCATGGTCCTTCAGTATTCCATGAGGGATGTCTGAATTCTATGGCATATTGATAATCATTATTTGTTTTTTTAATAGTATTATTAATTCTATTATTTTCTACTTTTCTTGGTATATTTTCTAAAAATTTCTCTAAGATATTGAAATATTCAATGCTAAAACTAGGTGGTAATTGAATCAAAATGGCACCTAATTTCCCTGAATTATATAATGGTGAAATTTTGTTAAGAAATTCTTTAAAATCGAAAATAACATCTTTATTAATATCCAATTTTTTTATATGAGTAATTCTTTCTGGAACTTTAATTGAAAATTCAAAATTCGGAGGTGTTGTTTTTACCATACCAAAAAATAAACCTTTAGTCATTTTAGAATAAAATTCTTCATAGAAAGTGGAATCCATTTCTACTGTATTGAAGAATTCTGAGTAATATCTAAGTCTTTTAGTTTGTTTGTCTGGATAAAAAATATTTATCCATCCTCCTTTTTCTGGAATTTCTCCATAATTCCATCCAGAACATCCAAGATAATATTCAATCATTTACTTAACTAATATTAGATAGATTGCTAAAACTTTTTCATTGTATTAAATAAAAAAATTTAGTTGTTAATGGTTACTTGGTGATCTACATACTATATTTACATAGTTGCAAATGAATATTATTTGAAAAAAAATTAACAAAAACTATTATTTCATAGAAAATACATAATGGAATAACAGAATAAAATTATAGTAATTTTAATACAAATTTAACAATCAAAAAATATATTCTCTTTATTGACTATAGATAGTAGGATCTTGTTACAATCTGGAAGTAAAACTGATATTGGAAAAATTAGAGAAAATAATGAAGATTCATTTTATGTAAATGATAAATTTGGTATTTATATTGTAGCTGACGGAATGGGTGGATACAAAGGAGGAGAGATAGCAAGTAAGATTGCAACAGAGTATCTCGGAGAAAGAATATCCAAAGAATTAGAATCTCTTAATATTCTAGACATAAAGTCAAATAAATTTTTACCAAAGGAAGAAAATATCTTTTTAGAAATACTAAAAAACTTAATTATAGAAACAAATTATAAAATAATAAATGAGAGTTCACAAAAAAATCTATATAATATGGGTACTACCGTAGTACTGGCTATATGTTTCAATAAATTTTTTTATCTTGTCAATGTAGGCGATAGTAGAGGATATCTTTGGAATAATAAAGAAAAAAGACTTGAACAATTAACTGAGGATGATTCATTAGTTAATGATATGGTCAAATTAGGAAAAATTTCATTAGAAGAATCTAGACATCATAGATTAAAAAATATAATAACCAAGTACCTTGGATCATCTAATTTTAGTAAACCTATAGTTCAAAAAATAAACTGGGATAATAAAGATATGTTAATTTTATGTTCTGATGGTTTGACAAATATGTTAGAAGATAAAGAAATAGAAATGGTTATCTATCAAAATACTAGATTTAAATTCGATACAGAAGATTTAAAAAATGATAAAAAAAGAAACAGACCTCAAGATGTATCTAATGCTTTGGTTAATTTAAGTAATCAAAATGGAGGATATGATAATATTACTGCAGTTGTAATAGAAAATAAATAAATTTACAACCACCATTGTAACATATATAAATAATTTATTCTCGACAAAATAAAATAACTAAGAGGTAGAATATTACAAATAATATTCAAAGTAATTGAAGAACACAGATAAAGATAAAAATTTATTTTATTTCTAAAAACAAAAAAAATTTCATACATTTTATATTATAGATAGAAATGAAAAAGGTCAGGAGCAACAGGCGTTAGATAACGTCCTGTTTAAAAATATATCTAGAATCATTCATAATTGAATTGACTTTATGACCAAATGAAGTATATAACTATTAAAATATTTATTCAATAACTTATACTGATATTTTAATAAAATTATTTTCTAAAATACTGATAAATAAAAAGGAATTATTTTTTTCTAATAAATTATTACAAATTAACTCATTCATATCTATTAGATTACTATTTTAATATTGTTAATTAACTTCCTTTTTTTATTTCTTTTCTCATCATTTTGCATATTAATATTTCCTGGTCTTGAAGATAATTTGATCTTGATATATAATTTATACTTAAATATGATTTACTTCATTTAGACAATAATGTTTACTAAACCTATAGCTATGGTGGATGATGAGGTAAATACTGTTAACATATACAGCGAAGTATTACAAATGAGCGGATATCAAGTTCATAGTTTCACTGATCCACTGTTGGCATATGAGCATATCAAGGAAAATCCAGATAAATATTCATTACTAATTACTGCTGATTATAGAATGCCACAGATGAATGGTTAAGATTAGCTACAGAATTGTTAGAAATTAACAAAAACATGAATGTCATCATCATGGTAAACGACCATGATGATATAGAATGTAATTACAAATTTAACATTATTAAAAAACTATATCAATTCCTAAATTAATAGTGCATTATACAGGATTAATTAAGTAACAAATTTAACCTATAACTGTTTATTATTCTATACCTCATTTAATATATCTTATTGCAAAATCAATTTGTAAATCTTATTTCTTTATTTATTTT
>DATFBJ010000365.1:0-2453 GCA_035253885.1 Nitrososphaeraceae archaeon | reverse complement strand
TGAAAGGATGAAATCCTTCAAAGATATTGATCATGTATATGAAATAATACGACCTAAATTTTGATATTTTCTTGTTTTGCTTAATAAATTTAACAATTTTAATAAATGTGTAATGTAAAATTTTCTTACGAATTTGAATTTCATTACTTAAAATCTAATAATTTGAATTGATTCTTCGATACAGTCACCAATTTTTTTATTACAACTCATGCCAAAATAGGTGGATATTCAACAAAACTACATACTTAAATAAAAGAATTCACTAAATAAATAAAAGATGAAAATCGAACTTGCTTCGTATTTTTCAGCAGTTATGATTCTAATAATAACAATAAGTATCCATTTCTCTTTAAATAATATTAATCCACTAATATACAGCATGGATAACAACAACTATCCTACTGTAGAAAATAAAACTAAATTATTTTTAGAAAAGCTACAACAAAGTGGTGGTCCTCCACTCTATACATTAACGCCAACTGAGGCTCGTAATGTACTGTCTGGACTTCAGGCAGGTCCGATAGAAAAACTTCCAGCTGAAATAGAAAACAAAACTATTCCAGTGGGTCCTAATGGCGAAATATCTATTCAGATAGTTAGACCCCCAGGTAGTGGCAATGAAACTCTACCTGTTGTAATGTACACCCATGGTGGTGGATGGGTGCTAGGTAATTTTGATACTCATGAGAGATTGTTAAGGGAACTTGCTAATGGCGCACATGCAGCAATTGTATTTGTTAACTATACACTCTCTCCTGAAGCAAAATATCCACAATCTCTAGAAGAAGCATATGCTGCTACAAAATGGATTTCAGAGAATGGTCAAAGCCTTAATTTAGATTCTTCACGTTTAGTAGTAGCAGGTGATAGTGTAGGTGGCAACATGGCCACTACAGTTGCACTACTTGCACAAGAGCGTGGCGGACCTCCTATTATCTTCCAAATGCTATTTTATCCAGTTACAGATGCCAACTTTAACACTTCTTCATATAATACATATCAAGAAGGATACTTTCTTACGCGTGATAATATGAAATGGTTTTGGGATAATTATGTTTCAAACGATACTAATAGAAAAGAACCAACTGTTTCTCCACTACAAGCATCAGTTGAACAGCTTAGTGGATTACCACCTACACTCATCATAGTAGGAGAAAATGATGTTCTACGTGATGAAGGTGAAGCATATGCTCATAAACTAATGCAGGCTGGCGTTCCTATTACTGCAACTCGTTACCTTGGTGCTATTCATGACTTTATGATGCTTAATCCAATTAGTGATACTCCTGCAGCAAGAGGTGCAATAGATCAGGCTTCTCATACACTTAAAGAATTATTCTCAAAGTAAAAAAAACCCCCTCCATATCTATTTTAATTATTAGAAATACATTTTCTAGGAACATATATTATATTTTAAAAGTTTAATTGTTTATAATGATGTTTTAAATCTTGGATAATTTGAATTCCACATACTACGGCGAGTAAAGATGCTATTACCATTGGTATTTTTTTCTATATTTTTTTATTCTTTTAAAATAGTGTAAATTTGTTTAATTTTTTAGGATTATTATCTATTAGAATGAATATATTGTTACCATCTAATGTAAATACGACTGGCACAAAATAATGCTGACTTCTCTCACGACCTATTGTGGCTAGTCTGGATAACATTGAAATAATAAGTTTATAACACTTCTTTTGTTCTATTTTGGATCAACGATTATATATGAATAAATTATTATCTTAGATTTAGCTTTTATTATTAGAAATTTATTTTATATTATTTTTTAAAATAAATTAGATAGTTGGCTCTTTAGCTTTTCCAAAAAATAATTTTACTTTGCGTGTATATAACTAAAATTGCATTATTCTATACATTATCCGACTCAAACATATAGTAAATTATTATGCCATATATTACTATTGGAATGATATGTATTAGATCTCTAATACTTGCAAGAGACATAATAGCAAATATTATTGCAATTATGCTAATTAGGAGTGTAATTGTTCTTGCCCATCCTTTTCCTTTTAAAAGACCCCATGAAACAATGAAACTTGCTATTCCTAATCCTACTAATACTAAGCCACCTATTGTAGTAAGCATTCCTAATTCACTAATTGCATAATCAGAAGAAGACTCTATGCTAATTAGAGGATCCAAAAATAGAGAAGTAATTCCAGTAAATAAAAGTATTATTCCACCAATAATCATAAGAATTGATATGATAGTAATTCCAGTTGGACGAGGTTGAGTCACATATCAATTAAATTTTGGGTGAATATAAGTATTGCTTGAATCATCTAATTAATGTCAATCAAAAGTTAAAAGAATTATTTTTTCTATTTTAGTCAATTAATTTAATCACTATTACAATAATATAGTCTTAACAATGAAATCTTCCATATAGAGGATTCTACTATCTTGTATTTAGATTTTATTATTAGAAACT
>DATFBJ010000364.1:0-6549 GCA_035253885.1 Nitrososphaeraceae archaeon | reverse complement strand
CTTAAATGGCAATTTTTAATCGAAATCAAGGTTTTTTCTCTGCAAATACCTCTTTAAATTTATAATACTATTATAATTGAAATATAATGTATCATAGAAAACACTTTGGTTGCAAAGAAGTCATAACCTCGTGGCCTTATTTATAATACCTATAAACGGGATCAAGGATCTCATTTGTTAGTTCAAGCCATGACAATTAAATTATATCCCATTATTAAATATCATATAAAATAAAACAATTCATGAGTTCCAATGATATCAATTGGAATGATTTCATAAAAAAAGAAGCAAGAGGAATCAATGATGAAGATTAGGTGAAGTTCAAGATATCCAAGGTAACTATGTACTTGTTAAGAGAGGATTATTAATAAAGAACAATTTTATCTTCCTAAAGATCAAGCAGAAAGGTATGATGGAACTGTTTTAAGTTTTAGAATCTCAGAATCATTTGAAAACAAGATATAAAGATGAACCATTTATTTTTGATGCTGAAAGTGGAAGTATTGAAAGTGATATGAACAAATTGGAAGAAGAAATAGATTCACAAGAAGAAGAAGAAGAAAAGTAACTAATTGATGCATTATTCCTTATGGCTAATTATAGAGATACTACAATTCCAACATAAAATTTTTAAATTTTACTATCTTGTCGTTATTGTAAAAACAACAAACTAAACCCAATCTAAATCTCATTTGGCCAATGTATGGTAATAAGGATTCACATATTATCATTGATCTTTTGAGATAATTTTGTGTAAAATTTTAATCTAACGTAATATCTTAACTTTATAATTAATAAGCAATGAAGTGTCCTCAAAGTTGTCATAGTTATAGTTAATTGTAGAAGTGTGGTCTCCTGCACTTGACTATAACTATGACAGTAAATTACTACTTAATAATCATTTAATCCTATATTTATTGCCTATAATATTTTTTAAAAAGGTGAAATTTGAAAACATATATGGACTATCTAATATAGAGACAAAAATGCATCGCAACCCGACGAGATAATTGCAAAACTGTATTAATTTATCAAGAATTATATACTAATAAGATATTCCAAAAAACTGGTTAGTAACAGATTAATTTGTTTTCGAAATTGTAAATTGATCTAAAATATTATTTTTAATATTATTACTTCCTATCGTATTATTATTATCTTTTTCATTACCATAGAAAGTTGCAGTCAATGTATTGTTAGTAGTAAAATCAAGATTGAGAAAACCATATTGATCATCATATTGCTTTGCGACAAAAGGTGCTTGCTGTTTAATTTCATAAAGAGATCTACCTCCAGTTCCAGTTATTATATAGATTTGACCAGAATAATCACCACTACTACTATAGGAATTTAGATTCCTGTCTGAAATGATGGGAATTGAACTATTGCCATTATTGCTGTTGTTATATTTTAACGGAAAAGTTCTTTGATAGTTATGATTGTCTCCACTAAAAATTAGATCAACATTGTATTTGTCAAAAAGAGAATGATAAATATCTCTGATTGTAGAATTAGCAGGATGTTTAGAAGGTGAAGTATACATTGGAATATGTTCTACTACAAATAACCAATCAATTTTTGAATTGTTAATAGGAGAAGCATTCTGTAGATCTTGTTCAATGAATTGATATTGTGTTGAATTAAAACTATAATCAATATGAGGATCTATAATCGTAAAGTGTATGTTATTTACATCAAAAGAATAATATGTTTTTGTCATGTTTAATGGTTCCAAATATTCATTGATGATACCTATTGCTCCCCCTGTAGTATCACTATATTCATGGTCTCCCATTGCTATCTTTATCCTTGAGAAAAATGGTTCTATTATTTCAAACCAACAATCTGCAGACTTTTTATAACTTAAATCGCCTGCTGCAATTACAATTTCAGGATCTTTATCTTGAATATTTTCTGCTGTTTTTGTAGCATTTTCATCACATCCCCAATCTGCAGCAACTGCAATATTAAAAATATTTTTAAAATCTTGATAAATAACCTGTCCTATTGTATTAAAAGTGCCATTAGAATAAATTTCTGCTATTTCTGAATTTGTTAATCCTCTATTCCATACTCTAACTTCGTCTACTTTTCCGATATAAAATTTATCTTCATCTAACGAGTTTGCGCCAATTCTTAATGGCTGATCACCTTTAGTATCAGGTATTGCTCTATTTGTATATTTAGAAGATACTTGTTTCCCATCTATATCTAATCGTAATAAAGAACCATTATAAGATAACAAAACATAATGCCATTTTCCATCATTATATCTTAAATTAGAAGTTACTTCAAATACTTGTCCATCTTCATTTTCAAATCCTCCCTGAATATTTCCATTTTTTGAAAGCCAAATACCATAATTCATATTTTTACCTTTATCCTCATTGTTGAATCCTCCTTTATTGACAATATGAGCAGGATCTACTAGATTTGATTGATTTGTATTAATCCATGCTACAATAGTAAAATTATCAAAAGAAAGTGAATCTTTATGAGATACATCTTTGTAATCTGTTCCATTTACTAATAGAAATGGTTCAAATCTGTAATTTAATATTTTATTTGTTATGGTTGAATTTAAAAAAGTGTTGTTATTGAAATTTACACCATATACATAATCTATAGTTAAGAATGCAAAAATTGTGATAGTTATTGTAACAAGATAAAGATTCAAAGATCACCGGGAAATTTCCTTTTATCATTATTAAATATTAAATATAATTTTTAACTAAGAATAAATAGTATACTCAATTAATTATTTTAAAAGAGTCAAATAATAGTATAAAAATTGATAATATTATTTATTTCAAATTAAATATTCGTACTAGCAATTTAAAAAACAATTGCCAATAGTCAGTAAAAGAGATTATTTGTTATTGAGATGCTGTTTGTAGTGGTAAATTTCTTTTGTAAAGCATCTTTTAACATATATATATATGCTTTTGACAATCATTTCTAATAGTTTTCTATAATTCTACTAACTCGGATTCATTATCACTTTCGGCATCATGGATATATTTATCGATATCATCGTATAAAAAATCAGCATCTTTTCCTAAGACAGATATAAGTCCAATTATCTAATCCAGTTTTTTACTCATAGGATATATGAGTACTTTAAAATATAAATAAATTAAATGGGATAGAATGAATAATAAAATAGGGATAAGGTAATTATAACCATTAGAAATCAAAAAAACTTATCAAAAAATTTCTACAATCCATAATATCAAATGTTAGAAGTGATTAACAAATAAAATACTTATTAATTTTATTAAATATAAGTATTATAATATTGACTTCTGGAAATAACAACAATAAAGAAAATTATAATACTACAAATCAAGAGGAGAAAGAAGAAGAAATGCCATCAGTTGAAGAAAGAGCAAAAGCCAGAAAAGAGGAAAAAGGAGAATAAATCAGTCTATCTTCTAACTTGATTATAAATTCTATTAATAGAAACTTTTTTTATTATGTTAAAATTGAAATTGAATTAGAGATAAAAATTCATCGCAACCAGATGGGCCTGTAGTTTTCTCCGGTTCATCTACTACTAACTTAGCTATTCAAATGAAATAATAATATATAATAATTATAACATGAAACATTCTTTACATCAGTCATATTATATCAAATTTGCTAAAAAATAAGCTATCTAATTTTCACCTTTAAAAAATATTTAGGAATCATTCGTATTTCAGATATAATATGCTTTGTACTATTGAATATTGAATAAATTTAATGCAAAAACCAATATATTATTTTTAGCTGTCATATTAGTAGCTGGAACATTTGCTTCTATAACTCCATCATCATTTATCATTGGAGAAGCACAAGCCGCCGTACCATATGGAATGGATGACAGCTATAGACCAACAGAATATCAAGATAACAATAACTACAACAAATTAAAAGATAATGTAAGTATAGAGAAAATAAAATGTAACAATATCAATATAAATTTCCTTGGTAATAATACTGGAGATATCAATCTTGGTAATAATGGTCAAGTAACACCGACATCAGGAGCAGATACAGAAGAAGGATACTCAAACGCTTATTCATCTGATGGTGAAAGATATAATGAGGGATATAATAATAACAAGGAAGATATAGGCTTTGTATGTACAATTAATAACAATAACACTAACTTTGGTGGTAATCAAACAATATCAAAGCCATCAACTTGTGAAGAATGTTTTACAGCAATACCAGCTACTCATCTACCCGTACTTAATGCTTATCTAGCTGTTAATCCAGTAGTAATAGGAACAGAATCAGAAATAGTAGGTAATATAGAAGGTCTCTGTAATTTAATTCAAAATGAACCTCCTAACACAATATCACAAGCACAAATAGAATCCATTCTTGGTGAAGCTTTTTCTAATCTAGCAGGAAGTGAATCCATAATTGATAGTATAATTGAATGTTTACTTGGCCTTGAGCCTCCTATAATCACACCAAGTAACGGCGGCGCGGGTTAAATCACACACAATTTCTTTTATTTTTTTAAAAATTCTAATAAATTCATAAAGAAGGTAATTATACTAAAATTCCTAGAACATTATACTGAACTAGACATAATTACTTAAGGTTTAAGTTAATATGAGAATAATACAATATGAATGTTCAATTCTCAATTTAAGAGACAATTGAAAATATTATTTATGAGTCTTAAATAATAAGTTGCCAATAATAAAAACAAAATATAGGTAGTAGCATTCCAACTATATAGATTCTTATTTCTACATTGCTATCAATGTTATCTTATAATAACAATTATCAAATTCCTTTATAATTAATAAATGACTATAATGATTAACTATATTCATATTATTATACTTATTTTTAAAAAAATCAACTATTACAACATTATATTCAAAGAATCTTTATTTATCAATCGTATTTCAGATATAATAAGTAAAATATATGTAAATATTGAACAATAAAATAGTATCAAGAAAAATAACTAGTGCAATATTTTTAGCAATTGTACTAGTTACAGGAACAATTGCTCTATCATCATCCACATCATTTATGATAGGAGCAGCACAAGCATATCCAGATGACGAAAATTCTTTTTCAGTTCTAAATGAATGGCAAATTAGTAAGGTACTAAGATTTGCAAATGAAGCATCAATCGGAACCTTAGGTGATCGTCTAGCTAATATTCCAAACACTCAGCATGAAACATTTACACTAATAGAATTCTTAACCGATGCAGGATCAACTCCAGAACAAGTCGGTGCCGTAACAGAAGGCCTGATAAATTCAGGAATAATTGACCGACCAGTACAAGAAAGAGGTCCTCTATGTTCAGATGGAATAGACAATAATGGTAATTCATTGGTAGATTTTAACGATCCAACTGATTGTATTGCCTGAGACAAAATCCTCTTTTTCTTTTTTATTCATCTAAATCACATTAATTAATCTATACTTTATATTCTTCTAATGATATTGCTATATAAACAGATAGTTAGTTCTAATTGGCTTTGAACACTGAAATCATGTCTATTCAACTCCCTAAGATCTATATATTTTCCTTGGGTCCATCTAATTTTTTGTTCTTTAGATAAGTAATAAGAGAATGTCAAGCAATTCTAGATACTTGTTTATATTACTAAATTTAGTTTTAAAAAAATCAACTATTATAAATTTATCTTCTTAAAATCTTTAGAAATCATTCGTATTTTAGATATATTTTAATCTAATAATAATACTAAATATTGAATATAGTAATTGCAACAACAACAATAACAAAAATTAATGGAATATTTTTAATAAATGTACTGGTAGCTGTAACAATTGCTGCTATATCTCCTTTATCATTTATTATTGTAGAAGTACAAGCACAAAAAGCAGAATCAGAAAAAGAAGAAAAAGAAATGTGTATATCTTATAATAAATCTGAAAAATTAATTTCTATAACTTGTAATCATGCTAATTTTGCAGATGTTAGTAGACAAATTACCGATCCTAATATTTTGAAAAATGAATCAAAAGTAATAACTACTAATAATACTTTTAATGATACTAATGAAAAAATTTGGTTACTTAATGCAGGTTTAAAAGTTGAAAAAAATGCTATATTAGATATTAATTCAAATGATGTAACATGGCTTAAGATAATTCCAACCAAGAAATCGCCAAATGCAATTACTGTGGATGGAATCTTAAAAGTAGATTCTGTAAAAATAACATCCTGGAATCCTGAAACAAATGATTATGTTAAATTTTCTAAAAAAGCAAAAAAAGATCCTTCAATATATACCATGATACCAAGACCCTACATAAAAATTGAGGAAACTGCAACTGGATCTACTGAAATTACCAATTCTGAACTTGCCTACCTGGGATATAGTTGTAATGGCTGCGGTGGAGTTACTTTCAATGGTGGAGAAAATAGCATAGTAAAAAATAATGAGATTCATCATATCTACAATGGTTTTTATTCAAAAGATATGGGATATATGTTAATTGAAGGGAATGATATTTATAGCAATGAAAAATATGGAATTGATCCTCATACTGGAACCCATGATA
>DATFBJ010000363.1:0-2274 GCA_035253885.1 Nitrososphaeraceae archaeon | reverse complement strand
GAAGTATTTTCCTATAATTCATTTAAGTCATCATATTCTCTATATATCATGGTTTCTCTATATATCATGGTTTCTCTATATATTTTCTATATTCAATATTCCTACTATTCTTACATTTACTAGGAAGATTTTTAGTCCCACGAATACAGGTCACATACCAACACCATATGCTCAATGATGAATAGCCCTTCACTTTTGACTCAAAAACGAAGAAAAATTCAATAAGTTTCTAATAATAAAAGCTAAATACTTGTCAATAGAACCCTACTACATATAGGTTTCTAATCTCTATGACCATCTAGTTCTAGTTAAATGTACAAGTGTTATATTTTGATATTATACTAAAAACTATTTTTAATAATTCATTTGATGATAATATTTTATCTCTTGATGGATTATCTGAGCAACATAATCGTCTATTCCTAATATTTGTGCTATATCTGATGGATGACTATTTAGAATCATTTCAATTGTAAATCCTGCACTTTTTAGCAATTCTACTAATCCTTTTGATATATTGATATATTCTAATCGTTCATCTATTTTTGGCTTTTCTAAATTACTTTTTTCCTTTGCTATTGTTATCAAGATGTTATATATTACATTATTATTATTATTAAATATTAGATATAATTTTTTTCTAAAATTAGAGATAAAATATGACAAACAAAATCTAATACAATTAAAAAATGATGTTATTTTTTACAATATAACTGAATTATGAAACTTATTTATATCTAATTAAATTTCTTTAATTAACTCCAATTATTATATATTATATTTAAGTAGAAAAATATAGGGAATCAAAAATTATTTAATAATAGCAATTACATCTATTCTTCTATTTGCTTTAATCCTTGCACAAATACCAGCAGTATTTGAAAACGTGTTTGCACAAGGAGCAAATATTAGAGACAAGAATGTATCTAGTCTTGAACAAGATAGAATATACAAAAAACGACTAGCCTGGATGATAGATAATCAAAATACAAGAAAATACTTTTTTAAAGTTTAGCAGTTCCAGTAATTTTCTCTCATATTGTTATATATCTTGTCACAATAAAAATAGCAATGACTTTAACATTATTATTACTGCTATCATCACTAATAGCAGTAACTACTTTCATCCCTTTACTACTACAAGAAGGATACAGTCAAAGTAATCAACAAACATCATCGGCTGAGTCTACTTCTCCTATCGATTGTAAATCGATTGCTTCTCAAATTGGTTCAAATGCATTTCCAATTCAAAATCCACATAAAGAAATTTGCGATATCTCTATTATAAGAGATTCTCCACAAATAGTCGACCAAAACGGAACAGTATTAAATAAATTTTTAGTAGCAAATACTCTTGTTGAGATAATGGGTAATCCACCTGTTGCTACTACTGCCGGTGGTAGTAATGGTGGTACTAGCGGAGCTGGCACTAATAATACAACACTTAATGCTTCATCATCTATATCAAATACCCAAAGAGTAATGGCAATGGTGGAGTTTGCACTATTACAAACTGAACTAAAACCCGTACTGAACTTAATATCAAAAACTAATTGGACTATAGTGGCAATACATAACCATGCACTTTTAGAAACTCCAGATACAATCTTTGTACACGCGGATGCAAAAGGTTCCTTACAAAGTATAATTGCTCCAATTATAGGAGTTTTATCACTTCAACAACAATCAGTAGCAGAAGAAGGAGGTGGAGGAAAAGAAATGGGAGAACAACAACAACAACAACAAGGACAACAACCTGCCAATAACACTTCAGAAAATCCATTAGCAGACATTGGAGAAAAATTAGGTGAAGTATTTACAGGTGGTGGAGGTGAAGGTAGTAGATAAGAAGTAATAATAATATTATTATTAATTATTCATTTTAATTTTCTCTTTTTTATTAAATAAATATGATAATATGTATTGAGAATCATTTTTTATTATTAAAATATGCATTATTAAGATAGACAATTATCATCAGAAAAAGAAGGTGACAATCTAGATGAGTCTTCAATATAATAATTAAAACCTAATTATCTAATGTAATTAAAAAAATAACAATTTTTATTTTGATTTTTGTTTCTCAATTTTATGTATATTTGGATACAATTATCTACAATTATTATATAGTATTTTGATAGTTCGTTTACAATAACGAAAAGTAGTAAATTTTCAAAGAACATTATAATATCAATAATGGCATTTATTGGGATATTACTTGTAGTTTCAACAATAACAACAACAATTAGTAATAGCAACAATATTTTTGTTAAT
>DATFBJ010000362.1:0-6529 GCA_035253885.1 Nitrososphaeraceae archaeon | reverse complement strand
CAACTGTCCCGGAGGATCAACAGGTCCCCAAACACTAATACCTTTGAATGTGCCTGCTTTTTGTCTTTTGGTTTTAAAAGTAGTATCAATAGGTCCTTCAGCTTTGGAATGGTCAGTTCCACTACCAGTAAGAGAAATAGTCGTAGAAGGACTGCCAGAAGGGATATTTGAAATAGTTGGAGCTGATAATGGCGGAGTAACAGAAGGTCTAGGAGAAGAAGAAGATATTTCTTGTGAGGAAATTGATGCAGCTGCGGGAGGAGGAGGAGGATTAGCATTTCTAGTTATAGGATTAACGGCCAAAGGCGTTAATTCTATGAGTTTATTGATAGCTTTTTCAAGAGATAGTTTTTCTATTTTTTGATAGTGAGCAATCAGTTTATCTCCAATTGATGTATTTCGTAATATTGTATCAATCACCATTTTTGCCTTCAAATCTGCTTTTTGTCTATAGTTTTTTATCCAATAAGGGTCGCCAAACCTTTCTATAGGTTTAACTTGATAAATTAGATCAATAACTTCTCCTGTTACGATTTCTACAGTTATATCAAGTGAAATTGATAATGTTTTACCTGTTAAATCATCTTTATCTTCTTCTTTCCAAGAATGAGTGACATAAATACGATCAGCATACCTATCAAGTTTTAAATTTGTTTTCTTTAATTCATTATAGATGTTATTAATTGTAGATTCTTCAGTTAAATTTACTGGCAATCTAAATATTCCTAATTTATAGCCATGAAGTGGATATACTCCACGTTTTGAAATTTCAGAAAGCATTACCCAAACTCTATCTTTTAAGAATACAGACATAATTCTATAAGATTGTTAAAAACCTAAAAGGGTTTCGATTTTAATATCTAACATCAAAAATAATTAATTCTAAAATTTTCATAATATATATATTATGAATAAAATAACTAAATTTTATTCATCTAAGAAGTAATATATAATTTATTTATGCTAAATGATAATGCAAAAAGAATTATTCATAATGAATACCTCATAAGATAGTCAAGATATTGAGTATTACATTTTTCAATTTTAAAAATAACAAAAATTAAAATCTGTATCTAAATAATTCCTAATTTATTTTAATAACTCAAAGGTTTTGGATTATACTTGAATAATATCTTATTATTGCATTTTATTAAATTCCTATTCTTAATTATAATTATATCTAAATATTCAAGATGAAGAAAAATTTTTATCAATTTCCAAAATTTCTATTTTCTTCTTACTTTTATTAAAATTGTTTTTATGTGTCTATATTAACTATTCCAAAGAGAAATTGCAATACTGAATTTTTCATAATCCAATTCTACATATTATTACTATTAAATCTAGTTAATAGATCGAATTGTTATAAAAATTGCATTACTATGGATTAGTAAATAAAATTAATTAAACATTTAAATTATAATAACTTTAGGTTTTGAATAAAGGGCCGGTAGTTTAGCCTGGTAGAATACCTGCCTTGCATGCTACCAAGGCAGAGGAAACGTAGGTGGTCGTGGGTTCAAATCCCACCCGGTCCATACAATTAAATTCAATAACTAACTATTTTTTTCCAATAATTTTTGGATAATCTTCTCTGCTATTACATTTGAAGCTAAGTCTTGTGATTCTTTAGTTTGAGAGCCAATATGAGGAGTGCAAATTACATTTGATAGTTCAATTAATTTTCTATTAGTGGGTGGTTCTTTTTCAAAGACATCCAATGCTGCTCCAGCAATTTTTTTTGTTATTAAAGCATCATATAATGAATTTTCATCCACGATTTCGCCTCTTGATGAATTTATAATAAAAGCAGTAGGCTTCATTTTTGAAAAGGCAGATTCATTAAACATATGATTGGTCTCTGAGGTTGCTGGAACATGGCAAGAAATAAAATCTGAACTGGCTATCAATGTATTAAAGTCAGTTGTAATCATTCCGACTTCATTTATAAAATCACGTTTGATTGGATAAATATCATAACCTATAATATTCATACGTAGAGCTTTAGCAATTCTTGCTAGATTTCTGCCTATATTGCCTACCCCCACTATTCCTAAATATTTTCCGTTTAATTCAATGCCATTAAGTTCCTTCTTTATCCAATTTCCTTTTTTCATTTCTCTATCAGCCAAACTTAAACTTCTGGCCATAGAAAGCATTAAACCAATAACTAATTCTGCAACAGCATTGATTGCAGATTCTGGAGAATTGATCACTTCAATATGAGATTCTCTAGCTGATTCAATATCAATATTGTCTAATCCTACACCAACCCTTGCTATTATTTTAGTATTTTTTGCTTTTGAAATAATTTCATGGGTAATTTTAGTTCTGCTTCTTACTACAATTATATCATAATTTTCTACTTCTGAAATTAATTCTGAATTAGTTATTGATGGTTTTTCCACAACATTGAGCCCAGCTTTTTTTAAAATGGTTATTCCAACAGATGAAATTGGGTCACAGATTAAAATATTTCCTTTTACATGCACAGATAAAATTTTTTAAAATGCAAATATAATTATTACTTTATAATTGAAAAAATCATCTTTGAGATTATTATAAATAAAATTGCATTTTACTTTTTTGAAATGGTTTCCCCTGTTAAATGATCAATGTAATAGGTTTTATTTATTATAGGAAAATAAATTTCCCATCCAAAATGATTTCCAGTTGTCACAGTTGGTGAAGTTTTTCCTATAAAATTTCCTATAAAATTTGTATCTATTTTAGAATCATATATTTCACCATTTCCTTTTACATATACATATTTTGAAATTGCTTTATCAATATCTCTAGATGTTAAATTATGTTGTTTAACAATAAGATAAATTGCTGTATCATTTGAAATAGATGTATAATTAACAGAAGGTCGAGTCAATGAATCCATTAAACCTATATAAACTAAATAGGTAAATATTGATGCTACAGTTAATGATATTAACAATTTTTTATACATAATATATAAATTCAATAATTTTTTATTATTTATGTTAATATCTTTTAATACATTTAATAATACTTTTTCTTTAAAGTTCTTTATTGATGACTATTTCAGAAAAGTTGCTTACATTGGGTTATGAACTGCCTCCACCTCCAAAACCCGCAGGAGCTTATTTACCATTAATTGAAGTAAATGATCTGATCTATATTTCAGGACAAATTCCTTTTGATACAAATTTAGACCCTCCAATAGTCAAATATGAAGGAAAAATAGGACTCGATACAACAATTGAAAAAGGTCAAGATGCAGCAATACTTTGTATTCTCAATACACTTTCTTTATTAAAGGATTATCTTGGAAGCCTTGATAAAATTAAACAAATAGTAAAGATTTCTGCATATATAAATTCAGTAGATTCATTTAAAGATCATCCACAGGTTATTAATCCAGCGTCAAATCTTTTGGAAAAGTTATTTGATAAAAAAGGGAAACATTCACGGCTAGCAATAGGAGTTACAAGTCTTCCATTAAATAGTACTATAGAAATAGAATTTATCATTCAAGTTAACAATGTCTATCGTAATTTCTAACAAAGATAAATTTTACAAATCTCTCTTTTTTTTAAAGGAAATTTTATATACCCTTTTGAAACCATCTCTTTATATTTTAAAATGTACAAACAGATGGCGAAAACTTGGATTACAATGTGGAAGACGAATAGCGATGAATTAAAGTCTCGGGCTATTGGTTGGAGAAAAGAATTAGCAATTCATAGAATAAACAAACCTAGTCGATTAGATAGAGCAAGAAAATTAGGCTATAAAGCCAAACAGGGTATTGTAGTTATTAGAGCTAGAGTTGGCAGAGGTGGTATGAGAAAAGAGAGACCAACAGCTGGTCGCAGACCCAAACATAGCGGTGTTATTCGGATAAAACAAGCAACAAATATGAAGTTAGTAGCAGAAAGAAGAGTAAATGAAAAGTATCCAAATATGGAAATAATCGGGTCATATTTTCTCTACAAAGATGGTAAACATTCATGGTATGAAGTTATTTTAGCAGATCCATCACATCCATCAATTTACAAAGACAAGGAAATGAGGGGAAAATTAAAGGCTTTAACTTAGTTACTATTGTTAAAAAAGTTTATAATAA
The DNA here is from genome assembly GCA_035253885.1 of Nitrososphaeraceae archaeon. GTDB lineage: Archaea > Thermoproteota > Nitrososphaeria > Nitrososphaerales > Nitrososphaeraceae > TH1177. The sequence goes on along the minus strand of DATFBJ010000362.1, from coordinate 2,430 downwards.
TAATAACATTAAATAGTTAATTGGATTGCGCAACACTTTGAGCTTTTTCTATTAATGGGTATATTTCATTTTTATCTATGTTCTTTTCTAGAGTAATATAATAGATAAAATCTTTAATATGAAAACTAACAATATCAACATTTGAACTTGCAATCATAATAAATTGTATACCTCCAACTGCTTTTTCATAGCTTCTTCGAATATTATAGATCATAGAATGAACAAATAATTCATTTTTCATGTCTTCTGGTTTTAAGAAAGGAATAATACCAATTCTAAGTTGGCCTGCAATAGTTCTTCCAAATTTATTTGTTATACCAACATAACGAATTTTTGGAGAAATTTCTAAAATTTTCTTACATTTTAATTTATATTGTGAATTTATTTTAAAGGAATTTTCAGCCATGATATACATTTTAAGAATCAATATAAAACAGTTTAGGGAAATTATTATTGTAAAGTTAAAAATTAAAACTAATTTATGTATTTTTTTCAGTTAAGGAAAAGATATATTTTAGTGTTGTCAGAGCATCTGACTCTTTGAGGCTTACTCTATTGGTCAAAATATATTCCTTAAATTTTAAAATAAATTTTCTTTGGGAAGGAAAAAGATCTAAAGATTTCTCAATAATATTATCATAACTACGGTAAGGGAAGTAGATCCTTTTTGCTAACTTTGTCATAATTTGCTTTGTTTCTTTATCAATTATTTGATGTTTCCAAGCTAAAAATATATTATATCTGACATCTATCATTGCCTCAGAAAGAAGATTATAATTAGAATCAAAGGTTACTGCGATTTCGTCATCTGAATTTATAATATCTTTTTTATATAATTCAAAAATTTTTCCAATTCCCTCCATTCCAAATTTTTCTAATTCTACAGCACGTAATGCTCCAATACTAGATGAACCATAAACCTTGAAATTACTTTTGGAAATAACTTGAAATACTTCAATCGGTGTAGGAGGATAATCTTGAAGAAAAACTCCATCTATCAAAACCACTTTTCGAGTTTCAGACATTAAGCTTAATTTTATAAAATCACCTTTTTTTGCAGGAGGTCTGAATTCTGCATTGATAATTTTTTTTGCTTTGTCTAATTTTAAAGATGGCCCTAAAAAAACAATAGGTAAATTCATTTGTAAAATCTCCTTGCTCTCCAGCCCATAATGGACTTGGATATCATAAATGTTTCTAAACCAGGAATTATAGCTCTTACTACTGGGATTTTTATATTTGGATTTGTTAAATCTACTATTATGGCTTTCTTTAATCCTGCTTCTTTAAGATATTTAACAATGATATTAATATCATCCAAAATATCCTCATTTTGATATGAAAGTATTTCAGAAAAATTAATTGTCTTTTTCGAAGCCATAAATTGCCATGCATTTTTATCATCAGTATTATTATCATTATATTTTATTTTTCTTAGGTCATCTCTTGCGCCATGAATATTTGCTACTCTTGTTTGAGAAACTTCAGTTATAGCTCTTAATAATGCAATTCTTTTATCAGGATGAGTACCATGTCCTTCAGCTAAATAACCATAATCATGAGATATCCATTCTACAGAGGCAACATTAAAAGAGGGGATTTTAATATCTGTAGTAACATCTTTAATAATTAATTTAATATTAAATTTTTCAAACTTTTTTATTAATTCTTTTACTGGTTCAAAATCTTTTTCAGAAATCATAACATCAGGAAATATAGTATAATCATCCTGAAAAGTATTTTTTGAGAATTGTTTAACTGGATATCCTTGTCGTTGTAAATTATTAAATATATTATATAAAATATGGAATGGAATTGCACTTGCTCGCAATTGAGCCAAGCTTATTGCGTCTCTTTCAATTACTTCAGCCAATGCATGACAAACGGCTTCCTCTAAAACATTTCCTGACGCCAAACCATTTGTGTGATGGAAAGCAAAAGGATTAATAGAAGGCGAATGAGGATTATAACGAAATAATGCCAATCCAGCGGGAACTAAAATATTCTCATTATTAATTATATCAAAACCATTAACATAATCCATAAACATATCATCTCGAAAATCAAAAGTAAGAGGTTCTATTACTTCATAAGGATGAAGTATATTATAAGAATTTTTTAATTGAGAATAAATTCCAGTAACAAATTTTTTAGTATAAGATGTAGGTAAGGAAGAATATCGTTCTATGCTTTCCATAATTGCACTTGCTTTTGCATGCTGTTTGGTTGGACCTTTTCCACTATATACCCATATATAATCTTCTGTTCCAGGTAAAACTGAAGAGTAATTAGGAATATACAATTTATCCATATAAGTTATATCAGCAATTCTAGTAAGCCCTATATTTTTAGCTATTTCCGAAGCATGCAGCAGAGTTTTCTCTACTGGAATAATTCTTGAGGTACCGTTCATTGTCCATTTTTTCTGAT
>DATFBJ010000361.1:0-2722 GCA_035253885.1 Nitrososphaeraceae archaeon | reverse complement strand
CCCTTCACTTATTTTATTAGCTACCGATTTCGATCCTATTCTTACTCAGAGTAAACTGACCAAATCCTTTCCCTTTTCAGATTGTTCCTCCTTAAGGGTGTGGTATACCGATCTACACTTATATAATCCATTTTTCAAATTGTCCCGAAAATTGACCATTCCATTTTTAACATTTTGTCCTTCATTACCGATCAACAAATCTTTTAGTGGTTCAAATAAACAATGAATTTCGCTATACAGCAATAAAAAACGCTTTATTTATGAAAATGAATAATGGACTTAAAAATTGCAAACTAATTTAGTTAAAATAAAATAAAGTATAATACTAATTTATAATTAAGCTATAGACTAATGTACAGCTTTGTGATTTATATCGCATGAATTTGTAAATTTCACATGATCGACTAAATGCCATTTAATTTAGTTTATACAGTGGACGCAAGTCGCATATTCTAGTTGTTCCTTATGTTCTTATATATTGTATTTTTAATTTTTGTCCTTTACTTTTTATTTTTGCTCTCTTTTTGTGAATTGTAGACATTTAATGCAAGCTATACGAATAATTATTAAAAAAAAATTTTTATGCCATCCAATTGCGATTGTCACACATAAAATAATTTTGCACCACGGACTCATAATGGTTTAGTTATATTTAAAATACAAGCAATATATAATTAAATATTAGTCACTTCTATAACGCGATTTTCTAAATCGCGTATGACATATAATTATTATTGTTACACTTAATTCTAAAATGTAATTGGCTTTTTTCATTAGAAAAAATTATTACACTAAATCTTGAAATTTGATTGGTCCATTTACGCGGTGTGACCGGTGTGATAGAAGGATATTGCAGACTATCTACATTATAAAAAATTTTCTTAAATCAATGTCATTAATATCATTTAATGTCATTTAATGTCATTGTCAGTTAATTGCCGTTTAATGTCATGTAATGTCATTTCAACGTCATTTAATGTCAGATCTGATATTTATGTGTGTGTGCACAAATACACACAAATCTCTTTCTTAAATATCGCTTGTATACTTTAGATTATTTTTAATTGCTTAAAGTTTCTACTTTCAACATTTTCAATTACATTTTCGCATATTACACCAAGAACTAGTAAGAATTAGTAAGAAACAAGACATGAATTTACCAACTGTTTTAAAGGCCTCTAAGCGGAACTTGCCTAAGAAAGTGTCTCGATATGCTAAAAAAGCAAGGCTTGAAAAAGATGACCTTTACGAAGAAAGTGAAGAAATATTTTATGATCCAAATAGTTAAATGGTATATTAGAGGGTTGGTGATGGATTTTTATTATTATGGGGTTGTGATCGCTAAATTATCAATGTCGTCATTGGCAAGGAGAGAAATATGACTTAGGATTTCTTCGCTGAGCTATGAGACATGAAATAATTTACATGAATCCACCTCACAATTTTAATTTTCTAGATTTTCATGAAAATATGTATATTCGACGTATATTAATGTCTACTTTTTCTTAGCATAAAACTCAACCCGAGACCTTCAGCAACCTGTTACTTATATGAATCCTAATTTCACCTTTTTGGAAAATTTCTCGAAAAGAAAAAGCAAAGATGAATTGTTCAGGAGTTACATTAATCAAGGGAAACTTCCTCTAAATTGTGTAAAACCAAACATCTTGCTTCACAATCGATTTTAATGTGTTTTCTACCCTTTATACCAATTCAACTTGATACAATTTCGGGTGGTATTCAAAAAATTTTATATAAGGATGATGATAATGATAACAACAAATTTAAATTACTCAACCAATTCCATAGAATCTGAATCATCCATCAGGATCAATGTCAATATCGTAAAGTGGGCATGTTTTAAAGAAAGTGAGGGTAATTCAAGTAAATTAGTCCAAATAGCAAAATTTTTTAAATTAGCTTTATTTACAATTATTAAAGCAGTTTCCAGCGATAAACATTCAACAAATATCAAATAATCACCCATGGATTTAAATAATGGATTAATAAGATGTTTAAACTCGTCATAATAATCAGCATCAATGTCTAAGATTTTTAAGGATGATGGTTCACAGATGAGTTGAATTATTGATTCTGAAAATTGACTTGAATAGATAGATTTGGATTTGTAAATGACTGATATTTAGACAAGACCCTTTTATCGATCTGACTGTTTATTTCTGGAGTGATAATGTTTAAAGACAGCTTGAGTAATGCTTCACCAAAGAGAGAATCAATCATTGTTTTCACAATAACATTAGATTCATCATAATCATCAAAAACTTGATTCCATAATGTTAACACCTTAAGATGTAACCTTTTCTTAAAAAGGGCTTTATGTTGTGATATAAACCATGACAATTTTTTAAATTCAAGCCTTTCTAAGCGCTCTCATACTTATAATAATCATCTAGGCTTTTCATTGACAATTTCTCTAAAAGTTGTAACATGAAAAAAATCTGACAATACTAGTTGTAATTCCAAAAGATCAGGATTCAACTCGTCTAATTCACAGTTAACGTTAACAATTCTGTTATAAAATTTAGACACCACGCTTAAAAATTCAATAACTTTCTGATTCCTTATATTAAGTCTTAAAGTATTTGAATTGGCAGTTCCAGCATTATAGGTTTTGAAAATAGAAACTGTTGGAAAGTATTCAAGATCATAATAACTAATTCTTGTAAGTTTGATCAACCTTGCCTCGTGAGTCGATGATCAT
>DATFBJ010000360.1:0-4293 GCA_035253885.1 Nitrososphaeraceae archaeon | reverse complement strand
TAAAATTATATAAATCTTTCCCATAATTTTTTGACAAAAAAATATTGGTTGCTTAATTGAGATTTTCTTTAGTTAAATTTTCCCTTATTTTAAATAGCATAACCTTTATTGTATAAGTGATATTTTGGTTATTTAATAATAATGAAATTTCTTCTCGATCTAGATGATAAATACTATGAAGGAAAAACTGCACTTGTAAGAGTTGATTTCAATGTTAATATAAAAAATGGACATATTGGAGAAGATTATAGAATTCGAATGTCTATTCCCACTATTGAATACCTTATTAAAAGAAATTGTAAAGTCATATTAATTTCTCATCTAGGAAGACCAATTGGTAATGATAAACATTATTCTTTGATGCCAGTAGCTAATAGATTATCTGAAATACTTGCTAAAACTCAAGTAAGATTTGTCAACAATTCTATAGGTAAGGATGTTGAAAAAGAAATTAAAAGACTTCCTTCTGATGGAGTTTTATTATTAGAAAATCTACGCTTCTATAAAGAAGAAGAACTTAATGATCCTGAATTTTCCAAGAAACTTGCTTCTCTAGCACATATTTATATCAATGATGCTTTTAGTACTTCACACAGGAAACACTCATCTACCTATGGAGCAGCAACATTATTTGATATAAAAATAGGTGGATTTAATTTAAAAAAAGAAATTGAATATTTGACAATGATTAAGGAGAAACCGCTTCGTCCATTTATCATAGTTATTGGAGGAGTGAAAATCAAAGACAAAATAGGTGCATTAGAAAATTTATTGCCCAAAGCAGATAAGATTCTCATAGGCGGAGCTGCTGCATATACTTTTTTAAAATCAAAAGGATTGAAAACAGGAAATTCCATAATCGATTATGATCATTTAGAATGGGTAGGTCGCTCTCTGGAAAAATTTGGTAAAAAAATTCTTTTACCTACTGATCACATTGTATCCTCCTCTACCGAAAGTGTCAATCCTATCTATTGTAAGAAAGATATACCTGATGAAATGATAGGCCTTGATATTGGAACAGAGACTATACAAAATTATTCTACTCAGATTGGGTCCAACAGAAAAGGTACTATTTTTTGGAATGGACCTATGGGGTTATTTGAAAAGGATATTTTTTCTAATGGAACCATAAATATTGCTAAAAGCATGGCGCTAGCATATTGGAGAGGTTCTACAACCCTGATTGGTGGAGGCGATACATTGGAAGCCATGAAAAAAGCAGGAGTGTCAGAAAATGAAGTAAGCCATGTATCTACTGGTGGAGGAGCAACATTGAGATATTTAGCTGGAGATAAAATGCCTGGTCTATTAATTTTGGAATAAGAATAGACAATTGTTGTAATCTAATTATAATTACAATATAATATATTTATTTTAAAATAATATTAAAAACAAAAATTAAACGACATTACAAGTATTTAAAAATTCGTCAATATTTTCTAAACATTGTAACAACATACTTCTACTTCTTTTTAATATCCAACATATGAATTCATCTGGAGTAAAAATATGCTGTTCTCTAAAAAGCACTGGTAAATATCCACCATGCGTAAAAATTTGGATTATGACATATTTTTCTGAAACACTAGCTATTTCTTCTTCAATACTTACTTCATTTTCTTCTATAGTCCTTCTATATAAAACAATAGGATAATTATTTTTATTACTTATTAACAGTATTCTTTCAATCTTTTCCTTAAATTTTTTTACTAAAAACTCATCTAAAGTTATTTGTGAATTATGAATAATATCTTTCTTTTTTTTGCGCAAATACTATATTAGTTAGTAGGAATAAAATTAAGTATTTGCGTTAACAATTATTAACTAATTAATTAAGAACTTACTATAGCTTTTGTTTTATTTATATCATTTTCCTCTACTTGTTAAACATAGATAATTTTTTTATAATCTGGTAGTTTTCTTTGTCGTATAAATCTTTTGTTAAAGTAATTTTAATCCACCTGTAACTTTGTTTATTAATTGAGTTGGAGCTGGACCTATACCAACACATGTGGCAGTTCCTGGGTCCAACTGTGTCAATCCTGCATCTCTTACAATAACAGTAGGCAAATTATGGAAATTTCCTTTTTCGTTAATTTCTTCCAATTCTTCTAAAGAATTAACTTTTAAGATAATCTTTGGTTGCCCAAAATCGAACCATCCTTTAAACCAATCAAAATTTTTAATTCTAGCTTTTTCACTTGACAAAATTGAAGCATGGGCCACCTGTGCTGCTGTTTTACCTATTCCCATTTTCAAATCTTTTCTGACAATGATGACCTGTTTTAAATCCATTATAAAATACATTTTAATATTTATATTAAAATTATTTATCATATCATGGAAAAGAAGTTTGATTCTGTTGTTGTCGGTGGAAGTATTTCTGGATTGTTATGTGCAAGAGAAATTTCAAGATCGGGACTTTCGGTTGCAGTATTAGAGGAAGATTATGAAATTGGTAGTCCAGAACATTGTGGGGGATTAGTTAGTCTTGATGGACTAAAAAAATTAGGGATAATTCCATCAAGTCGGACAATTCTAAATGAAGTAAATAAAGCAAAAATATTTTCAGCTACAAAAGGATTTGAAGTCAGCACTAGTAGAGATAATATAATAGTCTTAGATAGAAGAGAGCTTGATAAACAAGTTGCTTATCAAGCACAAAAATTCGGAAGCGAAATAAGAACTAAAAGCTTGGTAACGTCAATAAATTATGATAGCTTTAAAAAAGAGTATATTATTAAGACCAAAGATGATATTTTTTATTCTGAATTCTTTATTGATGCAAGAGGTATATCTTCTCTTATAAATAATTCTAATAGAGAAGGTGTATTGCAATCTGCACAATATGAAATATATGCTGATTGGATAATTCCTGATGAAATAATAGTAAAATTCGATAAACTAAAATATCCTGATTTTTTTGCTTGGATAATTCCTAGTGGAAATGGAAAAGGCAAGATCGGTGTTGCAGGAAGAAAAATCAATACTTTAAAAACATTAGAATCATTTATTGAAAGCTTTAGTTCTAGATATTCTATCATAAGAAAAATATATGCACCAATATGGATTGGAGGACCATTGAAGAATTTTGTGTTTAATAATATGATCTTAGTTGGAGATGCAGCCGGACAAACAAAACCTACGACTGCTGGGGGTATTTTCTCCTGCGGAATGGGAGGAATTTTAGCTGGAACTCATCTTGTACACTATAAAAAAAATACCATTAATTCTTCATTAAATGATTATGAAACAGATTGGTATTTGATTTTTGGTAAAGAATTTCAAAAAATGCTCCTTTTTAGAAGGATAATGGAAAGATTAGATAACAAATCAATTGATTCAATATTTTCTCTTATCTCAGATTCTGATATTGCAGAAATATCCAAATCTGCAACCTTTGATTTCCATAGCTTTGCGTTATCAAAGATTTTAGGTTCTAAAAAAGCAATTAAATTGATTACGGCATTATTAGGAAATGAATTTCGACATATTCTCAATTAAGCAAAATATAAATTCGGTTATTTTTCCAATAGATTTAAAATGTCAACATTGCAATTACCTATATGTTCGTCATGTAATAGGTCAATTATGCCAAATGATGAATGTGTAAAATTTTATTGTCCTAATTGTGGTTATGTTCTGCTTTGGAGATGTCAAAGCTGTAGAGAGTTCGCAAGATTTTATAAATGTGTCAATTGTAGTTTTGAGGGACCTTAAAATGTCAAGATTAGTTGCTAGAATTAAAATTCTTCCTTCAGAAGCAGAGACAGATTTAGATAGTATAATTAACAAGTTAAAATCAACCATGCCTAATGGCATCGGCTTAGAAAGACATGGGAAAGAACCTATTGCTTTTGGACTTTATTCTTTGATTTGTGACTTTACTTTAAACGATGAAGAGGGGCAAATGGATTCACTTGAAGATTATATTAAAAAGACCGAGGGTGTTAGCGAAATTCAAGTAATGAGTGTAAGCAGAAAATCAGTAAATATAAAATAATAATTGTTAAAATAATAATTGTTGTTTTTTTATTGATGTAGATATTTTAATATAATTGTTAAATACTTCTTTTTAATTAGTTAATGAAATATCCTTTAAAGAATATTATCTACGAAAAAGTAAAACAATCAAATACTTTGACTGATTCTGAATTGTCCTCATTATTATCTAAAGAAGGAATAGAATTAGATCTTTCAGAATTAAATAAAATATTATTGGATCTTGAAATTTATGGACTTTTAAAGGTTTCATGGATCTCCAAAGATAAGAAAAGAATAGAAGTAGTA
>DATFBJ010000359.1:0-11259 GCA_035253885.1 Nitrososphaeraceae archaeon | reverse complement strand
AGTTTAACAGAATTTTCTTGCAATGTTTTACAATAGAAGTTAGATTAAATCCTATGTGATATTATAATATTAGATATATCAATACAGATGATGAAAAGAAATAAGTAGAGACAAAGAGAAATTAAAATGTACTATCAATTTTTTGTTAATTTAATATTGAAAATAAAAGTTATCAAATAAAGAATAATCCAATAAATTTTAATTCATTGTTAATTGTGTTAATTATAGTTTCAAACTATTTTTTAGTTGTTGATAATTAATTGCTAATTAACTTAATAAGAAAATTAGGATCATTCTCTAGTTAATTGATCCATTGCTAGCTACAAAAATATGTAAATCTACCAGTATATTATAAAAATATAATCTAATCGTTTTATAAATATCATAATTCAGGTTGAAAAGAAATGGATATGGGTTTATAGCCTATTTGTGATTTATCTTTTCAACCTGAATAACAACTAATCATGGAGTATTTGCTCTTTACAAGATTTGCCATTACAAGATATGAAACTACTGATTTTGGATTTAGTTATTTATAGTTTATTGTAATTCACTTACTTAAGTATTAAGTTTACTTCAATTATTAGTAGTCGATTTATCAATTCTGGTAAATTAAAAATTTTTTAATTTAGAAACATAATTTAATATTTTAAAATAGAAGAGCTTTATATTATTTGATAAAAATATTACAAATTAAATGTTTAAATGCTTAACAAGAATGAAAAATAAATTTAATTAAATTAACTTGGCAATAAATATCATAATTCCCATACTTATAGAAAGAAAGGAAAATAGTATATAAGGTAAAATTGTTTTTCTCTTAATAGACTTGTCATTTCTTTTTAATTGTAATTTGATATTTCTTGTTTTGCTACGTATCAATATATTTATATATACAGGCAGAGAAAAGACTCCGCCTAACAATATCATTTGTCCCCAACCCGAATTCAAAATTCTAGAAAAATCACCTTCAATATTTACCAATAATAATAGAAAACCAGAAATTAGAGTAATGGTAGAAATTGGAATTATGAATTTATGTATTCTTGGTAAAAGAATTGACAAAGATCCTGTTTTATTTATGGGACTCAATATAAAAATAACAAAAAAAGTAATACTCCACCATAAAATAGCTGATAAAAAGTGAAAGTACATCAATAGTACAAATAATATATCAAATATTAATATAAATACCAATTTGGTATAGATTTGATTATTAGAGTATAAAAATTTTTATTTTTTAATATTAAAATATGACTATTGTATTAATACGTAATTTTTTAAATGATATTATATAATATTGCTATTTATTTAATATATTAGTTTATAAATAAATATAATTATAATTTTCTATTAATATTATTATTGTTTTACATATCACTGAAAGTGCAATCAATTGCATAATATACTTTATATTTATATACCACAATATTGAAAAAAATAATATTATATCGATTGATGAAATATTCCCAAATAATCTTCATGTAATATGGAAACATAAATATACTGATTGAGAATACTATCATTTTGTCGGGATCAGTCTGGCTGGCCAAATATTGAAACATCAGTAAAATCTGAAGTTCATGTTACTTATAAAGTTCTAGATTTGACCCATTTTCTCCATTCAATGTTTTAAGCCATGGATTTTCTTCTCCTTCTTTTGAACTATTATTAATTGTCTACTAGAATGGTTAAATTATGTTAAATTGAGAAATTACAAGCCTATTGAAATAAAAACACTTTACCTCTACTTTAAATTAAATGTTAATATTAAAAACGGAGGATTAAAATTAAGATATTTCAAATTATAGATTTAACTATCTGTCTATTCAGATGATTTCTTGTTGTTATCCGTTCCATGGTCTGTTGCTGAATCAAAGCTATTCTCAAAATATTCTAAGAGAGATTTCTTGTCATCGCTCATTCCATGGTCTGTTGCTGAATCAAAGCTATTATTGTCTGTATAATCTCTTGATTCAAAGCTATCGGTTCCATCTACCCCAAAAAGAGAAGGAGAGGAAGGAGGAGAAGGAGAGGAAGGAGGAATTATTTCTCTTATTTCCACATCATATATATCAAATTCAAAATCATTTGCTTTAAGTATAACAATTGGGGAACCCCATGTAATTGCTTGACCATTTGTCTTAGCACCACAGTCTTTCATAGCATCTCCCCAATCGCCATTATCTATCAATTCATGTACTTTTTTATAAGGTCCTTTGCCACCATTTTCCGCATCTACCCAACTTTCTAGTTTTACAGCAGTATTATTTATGTTGTATATTATAGCTTTGAAACCGACTATTTTATCATCAATGTTTCCCACAGATAAATTTTCATTGTATTTTTCCCATTCATAATTAATATGATATTGTTCTTTTTTCATTCTTACATTTCCTTCATTTGATATATTGTTGTGGTAACTTGATCCCCCACAAAACAATTTGGGTTTATCGTCAGACTCTTTAAATTCAGAATCAACTGTACCATGTGATATCGACCTTGTTACTACTGAAAGAGCATGCTCTTCTCCTTTAGAGCGTGTTGAATCAACTATTTTAAAAATCAAGGTTACTTCTATATTTTTCCAGTCACTTGGTTTATACCAATATCCCTTCTTTTTTAGTTCAGAATAATCCCAGCTTGGAATTATTTCACTTAATTGTGATGGATCATCAGGTAATATTCCTGCATCCTTGGTGTGAATGTCTATCCTAGGCTTTCCACCATCCACGCTCCAACTGCCATCTCTGTTTTGTTTTGTAAAGACGTTTGATTTATCTGTTTTATCTACTTGGGCTTTATCATTTGGATTAGTTTTATTAAACCTATATGTCTCTCCATCTGGAGCATTTTGATATATTTTTGGTATTGCTAGGTTTCTATAATTATTAAGATCTTGATTAACACGTGTCCAAGAATTACCATCATATGTCAAAGAATCACTATATTCTTCTTTTTCTTTTTCTTGTTTATCTTTTTTTTCTAATTCCTTTTTATCCTTCTTTTCATCTTTTTCTTTCTTCTTTATATCTTTTCTATCTTCTTGTTTCTCTTTTTTATCCTCTTCGTCTTTATTATCATTATCGCCATTGTCTGGTTGGGCTTGAATATATAATAAGGTAAAATATTGTTGATTATCAGGATGATGATAACTATAATTAATAATAGTTATTACTATAATGATAGTTAAAACACAAAATAATAAAGAAAATAATCTACCTTCTAGTCCATCATTGTACATTTTGTATCTAATATTTACATATTGTATATAATAAGTGCCTAAATTTATTATAGAATTTAATTATTATTATTTGTAGTATATCATTGATATACATTACAATATTTTTTTTAATTTGTTACAAATTATGAAGATATTGATATTTAGAAACTAATTTCTTAATTCTTTTGGTGATTTAATAGATAATATTATCAAAATTAGTAATAATAATATCATAACTCACACTTTTAGGAGATGCAAAATAAATTAAAATTTGTTGTTATAATAATCTTTAAAATTATATTAAAATATAAACTTAATGATAGAATTATAAAGGTATTATTTTAATAACAATATAAAAATTTCTCTTTATCTTCAATATAATAGCTTACTATATCTTCTATTTATTATGTATAATTATATTTTATCTGTAAAAGAATGTATTTACCTTATTCTGGTTATATGAATATTAAATTTTTTTATTAAATCTATTGATGATATCAACAATATCAATACCTCGTTTAATTTCAATATTGTTTTCTGATGTCAAAAATTCGATTACGTCTTTATACTTCCTTCCTCCTTTCATTTTTAACACATTATCATGCCAAAGTAGAGTTATGATTTTCATATCTTTTGATTTATTTATATCTATTGCAGTAGATATAGTCTCTTTAAAAATATCTAAAATATTTTTCTCAGTTACTCCTAAATATGTAAATAAATATGTGTCCATTAAGGTTAATGGAAATTCTATTATTCCATCAATTTTTTTGTAATTCATATCATCAATAGTAATACGGTCTTTATATTTTTTCATAGTTGAATCATAAGTGAATCCAGATTGATAGAGTTTTGATAGTAATTTATCATCAAAATTAAGATAATGTACTCTATTTCCAAAGATCGGTTTTTTCGTAAGTATTTCTAAATCAGATTTCTCTTTTTTAATCAAGTCCAAACTCTTTATTGAACTACCATCTGTATGTAATCCTATTTCCCAATTTCCATCCATAAGAGATTGAATCTCTTCTTCATAATCTAGATAATTCCCATTTTCATAATGTGTCCGGAAAAAAAAGGTAGACCTAACACCAAATCGCTCTTCTATATCCATTATTTCAGAAAAATTATAATATAAGTTTTGACTATCAATTTTTTCTAATACTAAATTTTCAAATCGGTCCCTCCTATTAAGAATATGTTCTTTTGATGGTCCTTGTTTTCTCCAATCAACATCATGAGATAAAAAAATATATAATATCATTATTGTCTATTCAAAAACTATAGTGATTTCAATTTATCACTGGTAATATCTAATTTAATCGTAGATTTATTTGTATAAACTCCTTTTTCTTCAGTATCATGTAGTATAATAGCTCCTGCTCCTATTACACTTTCTTGAGCAATTTTTATACCATTTCTTATAGTGGCATTCATTCCAATGAAACAAAATGAATTGATAGTCACGTTTCCTGCTATTGCACTATGCGATACAATAAAACAGTGATCTTTTATTGTAGTATGATGACTTATTACATTACCAGTCCAAATTATTATATTATTTCCTAATGAAACAAAAGGCTGAATTACATTTTTTTCAAATATAAAACAATTTTCACCCATATGAAATTCTTCACTAATAGAAGTAGTAGGATGGACATAACTTATCATTATATAGCCTTTAGATTTTGCTTCATTAAATATCTTCGCTCTTTTCTTATTCATATTAGTATATCCTATTGCTATAAACATATCAAAATTATTGGGAGGATAAATCTCTTGAACTTTTTCAAATGGAACTACAGGTAAGTTACAAAATACATTATTATCTTTTATAGCCCATTCATTGACTGTAAATGCTACAACCTCAAATTCAGAAGATTGTTTTAGATATATATATATAATTTGTGCAAAATTCCCAGTTCCAAAAATTATGACTTTTCTCAATTAACTTTTTTAACACAACAAGTATATGGATTTTTGTTTTTATTTAATTATATTTAATTAGATTTTATTCAAATTATAATATTTACTTACAAATTGTAATTTTTCATTTCTATGTAAAAAGAGAGAGATATATCACTTCATTCTAACTTTTATTTAATTTTTTTCTTCTTCGCCACCAAGCATACCTCAATCTATGCCTGCTAAAGGCCTGTATAAGAAATAATTATAATCTCATTCTTTATATATGATTTTAAATATGTCTTCAGGATCATTCACTCCATTAATAAAACTAGAACATGTAATATCTTTCAGTGATGCAGTATTTGCATTTGCAATAACTCTTATGGCTTTATCTGTAGATATACCAGATTTACCAACTGATCTGACACAATCTGAATTATTAGATAAATTATATGATTTATATCCACAATTTGAAAGTTATATTATAAGTTTTGCTGTTATAGCAATATTCTGGGTATCTTATCATCAGGTCTTTAATCATATTAAGGGGTCACATATTACCATGGTGTATCTAAATTTGTTATTTCTTCTATTAATAACTCTATTATCACTCTCTACTTCACTTGTAATAAATTATGGAACATATCAAATTCCTTATGTTATCTATTGTTTTATTGTAATTATGACAAGCTCTTTACTTGCACTAATATGGTGGCATGCTACAAAAAATAAACGTCTTGTAGATAAAAATTTGCATCCTTTCTTTATAAAAGGTGTTATGGCAAATCTTATGTCTATTCCCATAGTTTTTACAATATCAATAATTATTTCATTTGTTAATTTGGAGATTGCCCAATATTGTTGGTTGGTAATTGCTCCATTAAATATAGCAATGAAACATAGATATAAACATTAGAAATAACGCTCTTTAATGAATAGATTAATTATGAATATCTTCTTTCACCATGAAAATAATTAGATTTGAAGAAATTGAATACCAAATGTGTATTGTATTTTACTTTTTGTAATTATTTTATTGCTATTCTATATAATTAATGTATCTATTATAATAGATGACAAGCATGTTAATAAAATAATTATGTAGTATAAATTAAAAATTTAGAAAAAGTAGTATAAATTTATAAAAAATAAAGTGATTAAAGTATTTTGGATAAATAAAATTATTTGTTTATTTAAATATTGGACAATCTAGAATTACTGTATTGCCATTCCAAAGATGGAAATAATATCGTTGGTTTTTGCATATATTTATAATCTATATCAGTAACTATTATAAGTAGTTTTTAATCTGATATCGCAAATGAGTGATAATGAAATAATTGTAATAAATTTCTTAACAAAAATAGACAATACGAAATTTATATCAGTTCCTGAAAATAATCAGGAGCACCTTTCTAATTTTATAGGTGAAAAAGTACTTGTTACCGTTCGTAAAAGAAATTCAAAAGATACCATCATTGAAGATAGAAAAAATGAAAATCAGGAATAAATTAAATTTGGCAAAAACATTAAAAAAATTCTCATAATAACAAAAATAATAATAATACAAGAATATAAGAAGATTTTAGTACTGAGTTTTCATATAACTTTACTATACAATATACATTTAATAAAAAGAATAATCAATAAATTTTTATCACTTCCATTTATATTATAATAATAAATCTTTTATTTTAAGAAATGAATAATGATAAATGTATATTTAGAGAGAATATTTTTGTGAAATTCACTTTTTCTATTGATATGTTTGATATATTTAAAACTATTATTGCCACAACAAGAATTATTTTTCAAGCCATTAACAGTAGACTACTACATCAAAATTATTTATTTGAGGATAATACTAATGATTTAAGAAAAAAAATAATCTTAAAATCTGATCAGAAAATAGTTCAGTCTAATTCGTTTCATAAAAATGAATATAATTATTTTAACAAAATTCAGAAAGGCATTTACACTACTTTTGCTTTTAAAGCTAATACTACAAAGAGAAGAGCAAACTGCCTTAAGGAAATTATAATTATAGAATTGAATTAAGAGATGTCAGAAGTAGCTTCACTTTTTATTTCTATTGTAGTATTATTTTTTCCTGATCTTTTTAATAAAAAATATATTTTTAATTACTTTTGGGATATCTTATCAAGATCTTATAAATCTGATGCTGATCCAATTAAAGAATTCTTTATGGATATAGATTGTAATAAATTTGATAAAATGTCTAAAAAAGAGATAATAACTAATTATTTTGGATATGGATTTTCTGTTATTGGTCTATTTGTCACAATAATAATTACTTCACTTTCAATTATAAGTATAATATTATCAAATGTTGGTAACTTTTCTATTATTACCGTTAATTTAATAATCTTTATTTTCTTGATAATATTAGTATTTAAGATCCAACAGCTTATTTCTCAAAGTAAAACCAATAATCAAAAATTATATGTATATAATTCAAAATTACTGCTTAAACTAAAACTTGTAATTATAATAATTAATTTATTTCTTATATTTTTTAGTTTCTTATTAGGTAATAAATGATTATATTGAAAATTGAATATATCTAGAAATAAATGGTATATCTTTATCCTTACATTTCTAAAATATGTTATATCTTATATCTTTATCAAAGTTTCTATAATTTTTTCCGTACCTTCTTTTTGAGTTATTAAAGATAATTCTTGAAGCCTTTTTTTGATTGTTCTATGTCTATTACTTCAAGTTCTTTAATATATCCTGTGAGATAATAATGAAAATTATTCCAATAGATATATGAGCTATTTTGTACCCTTTGCATTTCATCATAAGGATATCTATTTATACTAAAGAAATTTGCTAGGCTGATATATTATAGGAAAAAGTATTATCCTAATTATAGAGCTCAAAAGTTGATATCATATATTTTTTATATATTCTTGATTTAAATCAGTATTGTATAACAATGAAATTAAGTATAAGAAATTTTAATACTAATTAATTTAATACATATTTTAATTATAATAGTATGAATATAGAAAAGGTATTATTTAGAATTGCTGACTGTGTTGTATAAATTATAAACTGAAGTAGAAAATCAAATAAAATTGAAAAAGGAATTAAAAAAATTAGTTAGATTATATGGATAGATAATATATTAGTAGCTGATCCTTAATTAATAACAAAGAAAAAACTAAGGAAAAGTAGAATAATAGGAATATAAAATTTATTAGAAAATCATAAATCTAACAGCATAAACAAAAATTAAAAAAAGGAAAAAAATAATTTCGTTAAAAGTAAAATGTAATATAATGTAATATCTATTTGTCTTTAAATTCTATACCAATAACAAATTAAAAACTCATAAAAACAAAAGTCCTAAATCATTGCATTACATATAATAAATTATGTCCAATACAAAATCTATGTTTAGTCCAACTAATACCATCGTAAGTAAGAGGGGTTCGATTTTATTTATTTTTGGAGTTTTGGTATTAATTATTGGATTTGGAATTACATTCTATGAAATGAACAATAATTTTGTAATTTTGATTTCACTAATTGGAGTAATACTAATTATTTTTTCTTTTATTTATATTATCAAGCAATTTGAAAGGTCTATTATTTTGCGACTTGGAAAATATCATAAACAAATAGGTCCAGGAATTAACTATAGAATTCCATTCATCGATAATGTCTTGGTTATTGATATAAGAGAAAGAGTAAGGGAGTTTAAAGCAGAAAGAATGTTAACAAAAGATAATGTTCCAGTTACAATTGATGCAATTTTGAGATATAAGATAATTGAAGGTAGAACAAATGATGCTATTTTAAATGTAGAAAATTTTAATGAAATGATCCAGCAAGTATCACAAACAACATTAAGGAATAATATTGGTTCTTCTTTATTTCAAGATATTTTATCTAAAAGAGAAGAAATTAACCAACTCATTAGATCAATCATATCTAATGAGGCAAGTAATTGGGGAATAGAAGTTACAGGAGTTGAAATACGTCAAGTAATTATACCTCAGGAATTAGAAGCAGCAATGTCAAAACAAGCTCAAGCAGAACGAGAAAAAAATGCTAGAGTTATATACAGTGAATCAGAGATTCTTGTAGCAAAAAAATTTGATGAAGCATCGCAGGTATATACAAATAATCCTACTGCATATGCGTTACGACAATCGAATATGTTATTTGAATCCATAAAAGTTCAAGGCAATACAATAGTAATGGTCCCTTCTGAAACTCTGAATTCTTGGGGTTTTGGCAATTTAGCAATGACTGTTGCATATTTAGAAAATACTAAAAAGGCAGCAACTGCCATGGGAAAAAAAGAAGATAAATATTGATAGAATTTGTAAACAATTACAAGTAAAGGAATGATATAATAATGATATATTAAATTAAATAATATTGAGATAAAATGGTAGATGAAATAAATTATTATTCTTCTTCTTTATTTCAACTACTGGTCCCTAGGTAAATATTTTTTAGAAATAATGTACTTCTCTTTAGGAATATATTTTTTTAAATGTTTAACTGAATATTCTTAATAACTTCTACTTTGATGTTTAATAATTTTAATAAATAGAATTCTCAAATACTTCTAGCAACAATTTTTAATTAAGCATAATACTATTTGTTCTAATATTAATTGTAATATTTTCTTTTTTGTGTTGATTCAATAGCTCATATTTTTTGTTAAATTTAAAGTTGGAGTAAATATATCTAAAAAAATATATCTTATATTCTTTACAATCCATCATAAATTCTGTAAGAAATTATTTTTTCTAGAGATTGTATTAATCAGAGACTAAAATTTTATATACTGTTAAAGAATAATCAAGCTATTATTAATAATTTAGTCATTTCGATATCTTAATATCTCTTCAAACCATTTTTCGTTTTTAGCTATTCTTTTTAGAACATTTTCTCTCCATTTTGCTTCATCCATACTAAATATTTTTTTAACAAATAAATCATAATCTTTGTCAGTCCAGTCATTCTCTTGCTTGGTAAAATTTATTTCAATATTGCGCTTTCCTGGAATTTTCAATACCCGTAGAAGAGAATCTTTCTCTTTTGAATAATTATCTAATAATCTTTTTATTACATCGTCAATTGTTTCTTTCACCTTCCCAATAGATTCAAGTTTTTTATGTGTTTCATCACTAATCTTTATAGATTTAAAAACTATAGGATATTTCAAGCATATATATAATATATAATGATATAATTATTCTTTTTCCTAATGTTATTTGTGAATAAATTGTTTTTTATAATTTTATTTAAATTTATAAGGTCGGTTTAATAGTTGATTGAAATTGTCACCCTCTTTGATCTACAGTTTCTGTTTTCTATCTTTTCAGAATAAATATTAAACCTCTTACCTATCAAAAGCCATAACTATGTTTTTGAACAAAAGTAATTCACTTTCAAATTGAATTATAAGCAACTTCTGCATAGAATAAATTGAATTGAGAGTTCCCTCCATTTCTACAAATTTTGAAATTATGATATTCTTCTTTAGTTACATATTCTTGATATCAGAATATAATAATGTTTATTTTCTTTTTAAACTTATTTTATTATTATATCATCAAATAAACCCAATTGGTTAACAGACTGGGAAGACTTTATTCATATAGAGAATTTTTGAATTCTAAAGTGACAATAATGAATCTCGAACCTAAAGTTATAGCAAATCAGATTTTTAATATATCTTATTTATTTTACAAATTACTAATATTCTGTTATAATTAATCATTCAAATAATAATACTATATTATGAAATATATATGAAATCATAAAGTTCAAAAATCAGTAGAGGAAGTTATAATAACAGTATGAATTACAATAAATTAAATTCTGAAGAGGAAAAAGTCATTGTAGATAAAGCAACTGAATATCCTTTCACTGGTGAGTATGACAATTTTTACAAAGAGGGAACATATATCTGTCGAAGATGTAATATGCCTCTCTTTTCATCAAAAAGCAAGTTTAATGCTGGATGTGGATGGCCAAGCTTTGATGAGTATTTTCCAAATGCAATAAGACATGTTCCTGATCCTGATGGAATGAGAACAGAAATAGAATGTGCAAATTGTAATGCACATTTAGGACAT
>DATFBJ010000358.1:0-9607 GCA_035253885.1 Nitrososphaeraceae archaeon | reverse complement strand
ATATTCATTTGGAGAATATAGAATTTTTCTAAAAAAGATGATAAATTTTATTACTTTTTTTAATATTTAATTGTATTATAATTCCAAAATTTATAAATTGTAAATTATATTAGAAGAAAAGTTTTTATAATGTGATATGCGGAAGGTGGGATTTGAACCCACGAACCCCTAAGAGATGAGGTATCTTAGTCAAATGCTAAACTTCTGAGCATCATGTCAGACCTTGCTCTGATCTCACGCCTTTGACCATGCTTGGCAACTCCCGCTTTCTATTATAAGAATTTCAGCGTGAAGTAATAAATTTTTCATTAAAAAATAATTATCATTAGAAAGAATTAAAGAAAGATTTTATAAATATACTCAAACATTAAAAGCTCTACTTAACATTATTAACTCAGGACCGCTCGTCATATTTCCAACTACAACTGATTTAGAATTAGCAATAATACCCGATGATAAATAAGGAATTCCGCCATTAATTGTTACTGGTTCTACATTAACATGTAATATATCAGAAATTGTCTTAATTTCTTCATCTGATATATCAGGATAAGCTGCAGCTCCCTTATTTGTTGCAACTATCATTACTCCTGTTTGAATAAATCCTGAAATACTCATAGAGATAACCGATACTCCCAAAATATCTTGTATCTGGGATTTTACATTGTTATTGTTACATAATGGAGAAACTATAGCTCCATGATCATTTGTAGCTATTAAATTACCTATTGCAGTATACTTAGTTTTTAAGCGTTCAACATTTAAGTGACTTTTCTCTTTTAATGCAGCGATCTCTTCATCTGAAGTAATATAAGAAACCAGTATTCCATTATTATTCATAACCATCATTGGTCCTAATAATCGTGTATCAGCAATTGAAACATAAATATGATCTGTAACTTCTAAATATTTTGATAAGATAGTAGTTTTTGTTGGAGCAAATCCTAATGGAAGTATTATAAAATTATCATTACATTTTACAAAAATTCCAATATTTGGACTTTTATAGAATGCGTATTTGTAAATTCCCACGATCTAACAATTATTATAAAATATTAATATGAACCTATTGGAATACTTTAAAAAAATAACTATTCATGAAATTCATTTATCTATAACCTGTCCAAGACCAAGTCTGATTGTTATTGGATCAGATAATGGCTGTGTTTTCTCTAAATTAGTTAATTGTATAACTGCTGTAACTGTTTCAATAGATTTATCTGCAATATTAGTAGCAAGTTTGATAGATTCTGAACTATTATAATTAAAACCAGTTGGGAAGGAAGTTGTTTTTAATATTGTTCCGTTCGTAGAATACACTTTCATTACAGCATTCATAGATTGATTATTAATATTATTGTTATTTGATAAAGTAGTATCATTTATAGTAAGAGATTTCAGTAGCACTTTTACTTGATTATATTGATTTAAAGGAGATATAAAATGAGCATAATCTATTTCGATAGGAAACTTTTGTATAATACCATAAGAGTTTTTAATTAAATTATTTTTATCTTCTAAGAAAATAGAGTAGGAAAAAAAATAAGTTAATGATATAGATACTACTACAAAAAATAGAATAGATTTTTTATTGAATTCATTTACAAAATTGAAATTGGTCATAGATCGTTATTTGGATTAATATCTTTAAGAATAATGTTTATGTTAATTTTATTTGACAAAATACATTTATAAATATAATAATGTGAAAAGATAAAAATTAAGTTGTTTGTGTTATTGTGAATCTTCCGTCAATGATTTGAATAGTATATTTATTATTTTTAAAAAATAATTCAATTTTATCTTCTGTTTCTTTAATATCTACTAATTCTTGACCTTTCATATCTGTAAATTCTACCATAAAGTTTAAGATGAGATACTATTATTTAGATTATTTGAATTCATTAATAAATAATATATTGATTAAAAATAAATACTAACCCATTGTTGGCAATTGAAGCATATAATTTATCAAAAGTTTATAAAGGAACTAACTTGCCAGCTTTAGATAATATAACGTTAAAGATTGATCAAGGACAAATTTTTACATTA
This sequence comes from Nitrososphaeraceae archaeon, assembly GCA_035253885.1. Taxonomy (GTDB): domain Archaea; phylum Thermoproteota; class Nitrososphaeria; order Nitrososphaerales; family Nitrososphaeraceae; genus TH1177. The sequence goes on along the minus strand of DATFBJ010000358.1, from coordinate 7,555 downwards.
TTAGGAAGAAATGGCGCAGGTAAAACTACGTTTGTAAGAATTTGTGCGACTCAATTACTACCAACGTCAGGAAGATTAAAAGTATTAGGTTATGATATAATAAGCCAAGCAGAAAATATAAGGAAATTCATATCTATTGTTCCTCAAGAAGGAAGACCATTACGAGCACTTACTCCTTGGGATCATGTTTATAATTGGCTTAAGATTAGAGGAGAAGATAAGTATGTTGCAAAAATAAAAACTGAAACAATATTACAAAGATTTGAATTGCTCAAAGTAAAAGATAAACCTGCAATGAATTTGTCTGGTGGAATGAAACAAAAAATTTTAGTAGCAATGGCTACAGCTGTTGATGCAGATTTATTATTTCTAGATGAACCTACTATAGGTCTTGATCCTGTTTCAAGGCGTCAAGTTTGGACTTTAATACAAGATTTAAAAAAAGAAGGTAAAACTATATTACTTACAACTCATTATATGGATGAAGCAGAAATATTATCCGATAAAATAGTTATAATAGATAATGGTAAAATTGTAAAAGAAGGAAATATTAATGATTTACGAAAAATTATTCCTCAAAATATTCGTATGGATATATCTAAAAAAATTCCAGATGTTGAAAAATTGAAAAGATATGGAAATGTAGTAGAAACAGGTACAGATATTATTAGATTATTCACATTTAAATCACATATAGAAGAATTATCCGATCTAGCTATAAAAAATAATGTATCCTTTAATATTTCACCTATAACACTGGATGATATATTTGTATATTTAGTAGGAAATACTATAAAGAATTAATTAATTATTGTAGATAGGTATAAAATTATTATTCATATAATACTAAAAATACTAAAAAAATAAAAGAATAAATAAAAAAGAAAATCTATGTGAATTGAATCTTGACCTTATTTAATTCATCTAATGCTTCATTAATCTGTTCTTCAGTTTCATTTCCATATATTACTAACAAACGATCATTATCATTAATAATATAATTTGAAATAGACTCAGTTGAGGTTGAATTTCCATTGATAAATGTTCTTAGTTGATTATCATTATTATTATTACAATATTGTGTCTCATTATTAGTAAAGACTAGACAGTTATTTTCCTCATCTAGATCCATTTTGACACTTTTTAAAAAGTCAGCAAAAGTAACATTTGTTGCATGTCTATGTAAAGTAGTTCCATCTCCATTCTCAACATGAATATAATCAGATACTACTTGATATTGTGGTTGCCTAAAATCGATATTCTCGCCATTTACTTTAACTAAAAATGCTGCATGTTGATGTGCAGAACCTAAAGCTCCAAAACCAGCAGGTGGAAGAGTTGGAGAATAAAGAAATATTGAAATCACAGCAATAATAGCAATTACAGCTATAATAGGAAGAATAACTGTTTTTATGCTCTTACTCCTTCTTTTTCTTGTCACATCAAAATAGCTCTTTTTCTTTTTATCGTCTTCATCATTTTTATTATTCTTTTTATTTTTATTTTTATTAGGCATGATAAATGATTGGTTTGAATATCATGTACAATATAGCGCTTTCGGAATTCTTAAATAAATATTATATTTAACAATACAATTTTAATTTGTAAAAATATACAATTTTTCCAATAATAATTCAGGGATTTACATTAGCCAAAACGAAAAAGTATTAAGAAAAAGAATTAAATATATATTCTTATAGTATTAAATTATAAGAATATATATTTAATTCTACTATGGTAACAAATTTTATTAATTTTTATTTTTATTTAACATCTATGTAAAATATTTTTTATCTCTGGTAGGAAACAACTATTACTATTATAAGCTTATAATACAATTAAATATTTACAAATTAAAATTAAAACAAAAAATAGATATAAATTAAATTTAACAGTAAAATACAAAAAGAAGGAAACAAACTTATAGTTATAATGCTTTTTTTTACAAGTCCTATAGGTCTAGGTCATGCAACAAGAGATGTAGCAATAATTCAGAATTTAAAGTTTAAAAAAGATAGTAAAATAAATTTTGTTACTGGTTCTGCTGCATATACATTTTTAACAGATTTTGGACTGAAAGCCTTTAATCTATATGATCCACCTAAATTTAAAGTTGAAGCTGGGAAAGTAGATCATTCATTTATATGGTTAGTAAAGTATTTGTCATATTATAAAAAATGTAAAGAAATTGCAAAAAAAATTATAGATGATAATATTAAAAAAATTATAGTCAGTGATGAAGATTTTGCATCAATTTCAATAGCAGAAGAAAAAAAGATAAGAAGAATTCTAATTACAGATATAGTTAACACTAGCTTCACTAAAGGTATAACATCAATAATAGAAAAGAAATTGAACAAGAAATTATGCCGACTCATAAAGCAATGTAATTGTGTAATAATACCAGATTATGGATATGATAAAGAAAATTTTAAATATGTAGGGCCAATTGTAAGAGAAATTCTTGAAAGTAGAGAAACATTGCGTCAAAGATTTAATTTTACTAAAAAAACAATTGTTGTAAGTGTTGGTGGAACTGGAGCTGGAAAATATTTAATAGAAAAAGTTATTGAATCTTTTAGAAGATTAAAAACAAAATTAGATATAGACCTTATTATTGTAGCTGGACCTACCGTACAAATAAATCCGTCTGCAGACTTTCGATTATTAGGATATGTACCTAATTTACATGAATATATTTATGCTTCGGATCTAGTAATATCATTAGCTGGAAGATCTACAATGGATGAATCAATAGTATATAATATTCCAGGAATATTTATACCTCTTAAAAATCATTTTGAACAAGAAGAAGGTGCCAAAAGATTAGGCTTTGAATATAAAGATATTTTTAGATTAGATAAATTGATTGAAGAAAAACTTAATTCAAACTATGATATAGGAGGAAAAAATAATATGAAAAATGGGGCAAAAATAGCAGCTAAAATCATATCAGACTTTATTTAGATCTTATATACATTAATAATATAACAGAAATTACATTAAGGATAGGTATAATAGAAGATGACTAAAGTAATTGTTGCAAAATTTGGAGGAAGTACTATTGGTCAAAATGGTGATCAAATACCCACTGTGATTGAAAGAATAAAAGCCATGAGAACAGAAGGAAAAAAAATTGTAGCTGTTTTTTCTGCACCTGTAATGGAATATGAAGGAAAAGTAAAATCTATGACAGATATTGCAATAAATATTGGTAGAAAATATGCTTCGGGTGAAAAAGTAGATCCAAGCATTTTTTATGAAACATATTTAAATATAGCCAAAAAATATACTTCTCAAAAATATCTAGAAGAATTTCAATATCATCTTCAAAAATTTTATAATTATGTTATTACTTCTTTAAATAATGTAGCTGAAAATAAAAGATTCATTGATGTTCCTAGATCAAGGGTACTTGCATATGGTGGAGAAATTACCATGTCATATCTTATGGATTACATACTAAGAAGTAATGGATTAAAATCAGATCATGTGAATATTGATAAATGGCCGATCATTACTGATGATAATTTTGAAGCAGCTAATTTTATATTAGATGAGTCAAAAGAACACAAAATACACTTTCTTCACTTACTAGAAGAAAATGAAGTAATATCTATGGGAGGATTTATTGGAAAAACAATTGATGGCCTTGAAACAACATATGAAAGAGGAGGATCTGATAGAACTGCAGCAGATATTGCAATAATACTATATGATGAATTTAAGACACAAATAGATTTCGAAAAAGATAACGTTGTACTAAGTGCAGATCCAAAAATAGTAAAAGAAGGATTAGAGTCTATACGGTATTTATCATATAATGAGGCAAGATTGGCTGGAATGTTTGGTATGAAGATTTTGGATCCTATTGCAATTAAGGAAATTGATGACAATAATCTGGATATCCCTATAGTAATTACTTCAATACTGAATCCTTCTGATATTACTGTAATTGAGAAATCCTTGATTAATAGAAAAAAAGACTTTCTAGATAGTAGTAATATAGAAAATGATAGTTCATTAATTAAAATTGTAACAGGGAAAAAAAATTGTGCGATTGTTAGAATGGAAAGTATCGCTGCTTCCTATTTAATTGCATCACTTGAAAAGGATAAACAATACTATAATTTCTTAAAATTATCACCATATAAAGTTGATGATATAGAGATTACAAGGCTGTTATTTCTTGATGCAGACTATGTTAAACGTCATGAACGTCTTTTTAAGGTTTTTTATCCAAAAGTTGAATTTGCTTATGGAAAAGGTGTAGTCACGCTAATTGGAGATATGATGTGGAAAATGCCAAATATTGTTTCTACTGCAAGTAGAACTGTCGGTGACTATGATATAAATATATTGAATTTAGATGCACAAGAAGAAACGTCTAGAATTATTATAATAGTAGACGACATAGATAACAATGTTGCAAATGCTATAAGAGCAATACATTTACAAAGGAATAAAACCGACTTAAAAATCACTAATAACAACAAAAATAACAATTAACTCGGTATTATTAAAGATGAAAAAGTAAATGGAAGAGAAAAGCATTATTTGGATTGATGGTCTTTTTTATGAAAGTCAAAATGCTAAAATACATATTTTAACACATTCGTTACATTATGGTATTGCTGTATTTGAAGGAATAAGATGTTATAAAACCCAAAAAGGATTAGCAATATTTAGATTACAAGAGCATTTACAGAGGTTATTTAATAGTGCAAAAATATATTTTATGAACATCAAATATTCAAAGAAAGAATTAGAAGATGCAATAATTAATACAATTAAAAAAAATGGGTTAGATGAATGTTACATTAGACCTTTAGTTTATTTTGGTCATGGAAAAATGGGAGTTTATCCATTAAATAATAAAGTTTCAGTCTCAATAGCTGTTTGGAAATGGGATGAATATCTAAAAAAAGAAAATGCCGATGAACAAGGAATAAGATTAATGGTATCAGGTTGGATGAGAATAGACGGGCGAACTATGCCAGTTCATGCAAAAGCTACAGCTAATTATGCTAATTCAGCATTATCTAGAATTGAAGCAATTAAAGCTGGATTTGATGAAGCTATAATGCTAAATACTGCAGGAAAAGTAGTAGAAGCAAGTGCAGAGAATATATTTATTGTAAAAAATAAGAAATTAATAACTCCCCCAATTTCATCTGGTGCTCTTGAAGGAATAACACGCGACACAGTATTAGAATTGGCAAAAGAAAATAATATTCTTACAGAAATTCGTGATATATCCAAAGATGAATTATATTTGGCAGATGAAATTTTTTTAACCGGTACAGCTGCAGAAATTAAATCAGTTGGCGAAATTGATAATAGAATTATAGGAAATGGAAAAACTGGAATAATGACAAAAAGAATCAAGGTATTATTTGAAAAAGCTGCAAGAGGAAATCACAAATATAGTAAAAAATGGTTAATATACATATAATAAGTATCATTTTTAATATTTTAATTATTTGAAAGAAGGTGCTATACGAATGACTGATTTAAATATAAAGAAGAAGGATTATTTAAATTGGAATGATATTGAAAACCTTGTAAAAAAAACTGCTTTAAAAATAAAAGAACATAACAAGGAATATGATCTAATTGTTGGTATAAAAAATGGCGGTATAATTCCAGCAAAATTAATTTCAAGGGAATTAAATATCAATGATATTGATTTTATTTCTGTTAAAACAGATCAAATGTTTACTTCTAATAATTTCTCTAGAAATAAAAAATATTTATTGATAGATGATATTTATGATACTGGAAAAACTTTTTTCACTGTAAATAAATTTTTTAATATCTTTGAATATGATTATGCATGTCTTCTAAGTAGATATAGAATTACGGATAATAATGGTAAAATAATAATGATTGGAGAAATTTTGAATCATAATAAATGGATTGTATTTCCATGGGAAAATGGATAAATGCAATAGATCTATGCAAGCAAGCAACATATAAAATATTGTACTATGAATACGTTCTATTATAAAAATCAACATCAATTATATAATAATTTTAATTTTTTTATTTATTTTTATAATAGTTTTATCAGTAATTAATTATGCAATAGATATATAATATATTATATTTTATGTAGTTGACTATAGATCTATACTAAATATCATGCCAATGGATTAATTAAAGTAGTCTGTAGTTGAACTATGAGAAATAATCAAAAAATATGGGTATGGATTATAGCTGGCATATTATTTACAGCAAATATACCCTCAATAGTAGAACAAACTTTTGCACAAACTACCGTTAATGGTGCAGGAGCAACTTTTCCATTTCCTTTAATAGATACTTGGAGAGTTGAATATCAAAATATCAAGCCTGATGTAAATATTAATTATCAATCTATTGGTAGTGGTGGAGGGGTAAAGCAATTTATTGAGAAAACAGTAGATTTTGGAGCTACTGATGCACCATTAAATGAAGAAGAGGAGCAAAAAGCTACAGGTGCAGTACATATTCCAGAAACTATTGGTTCTGTAGTAGTTGCATATAATTTACCACAAATAGGAGAGGCAGAATTAAAGCTAACTGGTTCCATTATTGCTGACATATTCATGGGAAAAATAACTAAATGGGATGATCCTAAAATAAAAGAAATTAACCCTGAATTACAATTACCTTCAGAGGACATTATAACAGTACATAGATCTGATGGATCTGGAACTACATTTGTTTTTACAGACTATTTAGCAAATGTTAGTTCTGAATGGGAAACAAATATTGGCAAAGGGAAATCAGTTCAATGGCCTATTGGCATAGGCGCTCCAGGAAATGAAGGAGTTAGTGGATCTATAAAAAATACTCCTAATTCAATTGGATATATTGAATTAGCATATGCTCTAACTACAGATACAAAATATGCTAATATTCAAAATAAAGAAGGTAATTTCATAAAGCCATCTCTTGAATCAACCGCTGCTGCAGTAGCTTCTTTTGCACCTTCTCTTCCAAAGGGGGATGCGTCATGGAAAGATATTTCGGTAGTAAATGCTCCTGGAAATGACTCTTATCCAATAGCTAGTTTTTCATATCTACTACTTTACAAGGATTTAAGTACAAATCCTTCTATAGATGAAACAAAAGCTAAAGATATGGTAGACTTTATATCATGGGCAATTACAGATGGACAAACTTTTGCGCCAGATTTGGGTTATGTTCCTTTACCAGACGAAGTAGTTAAGTTAAACCAAGAGACATTAAACTCATTGACATATAAAGGAAATCCAATACCACAATAACCCTTTTTAATCTTCATTAAAAAGGACTTTCAAGAAATTTTTTATTTATTTTGTAGTTTATTGATAAATTTAGGTTAAACAATAGCTTGAGATAGATTAGGATTTATCTCTTTTAGCATAGTCTTCAAATAATTTGTTTATATTCTTGTTTTATTTTTACCAAAGCTAGGAAAAAGGATATATTTCAAAAAGTATGTAATATTCCAAGTTATAAACTTAAGTGGTTTTATTTATATGTTTTTGACTTAACTAGCAATATTCTAAAAAAAATCATAAATATA
>DATFBJ010000357.1:0-3553 GCA_035253885.1 Nitrososphaeraceae archaeon | reverse complement strand
GTCATTCGTAGTATGCTTGTCTCGAGTGCTGGAGATTTGAAGACAAAAGCATATAGACATATAACATACCATAGCCTCCTACAACAATCTATCTCTACTATCCAATTGACTCATTAGAGGGCTATGGCTTTCTCCTATATCTTTAAATTTTTAAATATTTTGATAGTGTATTATATAATACCAGTAGATAGCGATATCATGTTGGACCACAATACCATAGCCTCCTACATCTAGATAGATAGTATTTGCTACTTGTAATCCATTATTACTAGAAGGAGGCTATGGCTTTTATTATCATATCATTTTTATCATGATAAATATCCTTATCGTTCGCCAAACGAAAAGAGAGTTATTCTAAAAATAAAGCCAGAAAAAGTATTCCATCAACAACCACCTAAATAGTAATTGAATAGACCGATAAACCAAGCTCTACATAGAACATTTCATATCATACACAGACTATCATAATAATTCAAGGTCATATTTGTGACAAATAAAAATGGAATAAAATTTGCATGTTATATTTACCAACAAGGACTGGAGTATAAGGATATTCGACACATCGTATTAGAATGTGAAAGGTTAGGATTTGATTCGGTATGGCTTAAGGACAATTTTACATCCTCTTGGCTTAACGCTTATTTTTCCGATAAAGAAGGTGAGGAACAAAACTCAGAAGACCCCATTCTTGAATGCTGGACTACATTATCTTCACTAGCCACATTAACTAAAAGGATAAGGCTTGGTGCTATTTTGGTAAACATACATAGAATTCCATCTGTCACAGCTAAAATGGTCTCTACTTTAGATGTAATAAGCAATGGCAGAATAGAATTTGGCCTAAGTGCAGGTTGGTACGAGAACGAAATTAAATCTTATGGACTTCCATTCCCTAAGGCATCAACCAGAGTAGAAATGTTAGATGAAAGCATTATCATAATTAAGAGAATGTTAACTGAAAATCAAGCATCATTTGAGGGTAAGCATTATACAATAAAGGATGCTAAATGCAGCCCAAAATCAATTCAAAAACCCCACCCACCTATATGGATAGGAGGAGGAGGAAAAAAAACCCTGCAACTGGTAGCTAAATATGCAGATGGTTGGAACTATGGACTTTGCATATATGATGAATACCTAAATAAAATATCCATTCTCAGAGACTGTTGCAAGGCAGTTGGTAGAGACTATGAAAAAATAACTAAAGCTTGGCATGCAATAATGCTTCTTGGTGAGGAGAATAAGGAAATAATAATGTTAAAAAATAGAGCAGATAATGAAAATTCAAGTCGGAGTAGCATATGGAAAAAGAATTCTAAAGTGTCTATTGTTGGAACACCTAATGATATCATAAATGAAATAAAAAGATACATAATTGTCGGCGGTGTAAGATATTTTACTATATACTTTCCAGATCTTCCAGATCTGAGATCTTTGAATTTATTTGCTAAATCTGTTATACCACATTTTAGAAACAGCTCTCTTAAGTTAAGATAATATTCACTACTTTTAACTCAAATTCATTATTATTTATTATTGTATCAAAATGTAAATAAATTTCAAGAAGATAATAGAAGGCTTTTTGAAAAGAATTTAGATACGTTCAGGAAATCTCAAGAACAAATTAATAAAATAATACAAGAAATATCAAACAACACTATAGAGTTACAAAAGAATGTCTTTGATACATATCAATCATCATATGCTCTATTTTTAATAAACATCAATAATAATTCATAATGAAAAAATTTCAATATACTACAAAGATATTCTGAAATACATAAAACACAATAGATAAAAATATACAAAATTATACAGTCAATTCAACAAATTTCGTAAATGAACTTGTTGCAGGTAGTATAGAAGATTTCAATAAATTAATAGAACTTACACAAAGATATTACAACGATATCGTGCAAAATAACTTTAATCATGCACGAAAAATAGAAAGAGCATACAATAGATAATAAATAAAAAAAAATAAAAATTAAATCTTTTTTCTTTTTGATTAATTATAATACTTTTATTGTTGTTGTTATTATTTATTACCAAAATTTTTAATTAGATACTCTCTAATCATCAATAAATTTTTGGTAAAGTGATAAAGTTGTTTGTGTTATGGTTTAGATAATATTTTGATTATTATTATCTTCTTTTGTTTTTTAAATTTGATTAGCTGAGCTTTTATATCTTTCTAATTCTGAACTATAATATTGTATCAAAACAATATAATTTCATTAGGTAATTAACAAGAAAGAGATTATTCTAAATATTACTTGATTATTATATAATTATCCATGAATATAATTAAATCAGCATTTACTTCGATAGTTGTTATTGTAGCAATGATTGTATTTGTTTTTTCTATAATAACTATACTTCCAGTCTATGGACAAGAAACGACAACAACAACAAACAGTATAACAGGTTTAATAAAAACTACTGCAGAAAAAATAAAAAATATGGCATCAGAAGTTGCAAATAATACTACCGGCATAATAAGCCCTAGTGAGGCAAAAAATATTCTTAATCAGTTAGGAGAAGCATCTAAGAAAATAGCATTATCTGGAACTGATGTACTATCTAATTTTAGTGGTGAAATTAAAGAATCTCTAAGATAAAAACTAAAGAATTAATCTGTGAATAAAAAATGAATATCTTTAATGTTATAACCATTCCAATTATTACATTACCAATAAATTAGTATCTAATAAAAGAATAAATATATTCAATAATATTAATGAGAATAGTATATTTATTTTCCTTTCATTAACTACAAAATTGTATCACTATGAGTTGATGACAGAACGCACATATCAATAGAATTTTTAATTGTATAGTATTATAGTATTTATTGTTAAAAGGTATCAGAAAAAATACTTATTCATCTTAGAAGATGAATATTTACATTCTCAAATTTTTCTTTATCTTCTTTATTATAAAATAAATATACATCTGTTTTTAAATTATGTTTAAAATTTGTTGAACATTCAAGATTTACAAATTCACCAAATTTAGTATTTTTCATATTTTTATAGACATCAGAACTACATAATATGTATCCCCCTTTGGCATAATCAACAATCCTATGAGATAATATAACATCTGATCCCCAATATGCTATTTGTCCATCTATTTGTTTAAGAGGTTTACTAATGCCACAAGAAATCCCAGTATTAACGATAATTGTTTTTGAATCAATTTCTTCTTGTGAATAAATTTTTTTATTTTTTATTTTCTTATTGTGTTCATTTAAATATTTATGGAGATCTATTGAAAATTTTAGTGCATCTTCTCCTATATCAAAAATAATAAAATAACCATCTCCTGTTGAATTGATATATCTTACTTTCTTTTGGTGTAGTCTATCCGTTTTAGAGTTTAAAATTTTGTTAACACAGAGCCTCAATTTTTCTAATTTTTCAATTTGAATATTTAGTGGAATATTTTGAGAAGAAGAACATTCTAAATCAATAACAAGATAATAATAATAGTATAATTTGTTTTTGTAATTCATATGTAAATACAAATAGAAAGAAGAGTATATTTTTAT
>DATFBJ010000356.1:0-2398 GCA_035253885.1 Nitrososphaeraceae archaeon | reverse complement strand
TCTACTGGTTCTTCTCCTATTTCTACTTCTGGTTCTTGTTGTTCTACTTCTGGTGCTTGTTGTTCTACTTCTGGTGCTTGTTGTTCTACTTCTGGTGCTTGTTGTTCTTCTACTGGTGTTACTGTCCCAAGATCAGTTGTTGTTGATGGTGTAGATTCACATGTCTGTGTCCATTCATTAAATACTTGACCTTCAGCACACACTTGTTGTTGCTCCTGCTGTTCTTGTAAAACCTCATCAGACTCTGTTTGACTATAAGGAGTAGGAATATAAAACATAAAAAGTGGTATAATCAGACTACTAGCAAAGATTAAAAAAATGTTAATAGTATAGTTTTTAGTAGTTTTATTATTTGACAATAATAGCAAAAGTCGATTGTTATTAATAAGGTTTATGGTTGGAAATATATCAATAAATATGCATTTCATAAAGAATATTATTGATAAAAAAAGTAAGCAACCGAAAAATACTATTGCAATTGTTATTGTATCTGTTTTAGAGATACTTATATAGACTGCAGATTACATAAAGGATTATCTTTTTCCGATGACATATTTATATATATTGTATTAAGTAAAATTGTAATAAGAATTAATATTTCTCTGTAAATTGCTTGGTTATTATTTCTTAGCAAATTTCCGCTTAATTTCATCTCTCTGCTCTTCTGGAATTTCATAATATACAATCAAATATAGATTGTTATTTGTAATTATATGAGATTGAGAGCCTTGAATTTTACCATTATGATCTCTTACAATATCTGACAGTATCTCATATTGTTTTTGTATAATGGAAATAGATGAACCAGAAAGTAATTTAAAAGAGTTATCCATCTTTGGTTTATTTGTTATTGTTGATTGTTGTTTATTATTAGATGATGAATTTGATTTTTTATAATTGTTATTATAATACTTTGGTTTGGTTGCATAAGTTGGGGGCATAATAGTTGATTTCTTATTATAAGTTCCTCTATTTGGATAAATATGCTTTTTTCTTGAATGTAGTTCAAAATACGCGTTCTCTTCAGTATTCCAATATATCTCTACTCCACATCCATATGTACAATTCTTAGGCTTTAGTTCTGAGAACATATTAATTCATTTCCCTTCTACTTTATAGTTCTTTGTTAGAAGAATAGGTATATCAACAAACTATCTCTACAATTCCAAATCATTACAAGAACAAACATAACTATTAACTTTGTTTACTGATTTTAAATACATATCATTATATAAATCAAAACTTTTACAAATACCGATGTATTTAGTCATAGCCTTCTATCTCTTTGTTACTCTAAAAGAGAATTATGTTATGGCTATATCGATTACTAACTAATCAATTTCATTTTTCCAGTTTTTAAATAATTTAGTTGCAACCAAATCTATAACTGCATTCTAACAAAAAATGCAGACAATATTCACAAAAACATTTACCATAGTCCTCGAAGGAATATTCATAACAATATATTTTATTAATAATAATTAAATTGTACCACGTTATGAAATAGCATAAAGTATACAACCTAATTAAATAAAAGGATTCACAAATCATTACCATAGCCTTCTACTACTATACTGGATAAGAGTAGAATGGATTCATTAGATAGAGGGCTATGGCTTTTAATAAATTGATAAATAAATTTTTAAAATATAATTATTATTATTCTTAAACTTCTATTTCTAAATTAAATTAAAATTAGTCTACCTAGTCACCCGCCTCGGTAGATTCTACTTCCCATTCTTTAAATTCATCTTGTAGTTTTTTATTATGTTTAATATCTTTAATGTTTTCTATTTTATTATTAGTTTCCTCTTTTTCTTTTTTATCTTCTGACATATATTATCCATGAATTCATGTACTATAAATTATTTACCACTTTACATAAAATTAGGAAATTCCAACTCTTCAATATTATTAAATTTTTATAGAATATTTCTATTTTATTGGGATTTTAATGCCTGATAGCTCCTATAGTAAGCCCTCGAATCATTTGTTTTTGAAATAATAGCATTAATACTAAAATCGGAACTAAAGCTATATTTATTCCAGCAGTTAAGTATCCCCATTCGATTCTATATAGAGAAACAAATTCATATAATGCTACTTGAAAAACCATTGAATCTGGTCTATTAGACAAAACTATTGGAAGTATGAATTCATTCCATGAGAATCTAAATGCTAAAACGGCCGCAATAGCAAATCCGGGCATTGACAAAGGGATGGTTATTCTCCTTAAGACTCCTAAATTTGAACATCCATCTATTAGTGCAGCCTCCTCTAACTCTTTAGGAATAGTTTCAAAATAGCTCTTAAGTAAAAATATATTCAACGGGATTATTAATATTTGAAAAGTCAATATTAAACCTATGATAGAGTTTAATAGCCCTATTTGAGAGAA
>DATFBJ010000355.1:0-2821 GCA_035253885.1 Nitrososphaeraceae archaeon | reverse complement strand
ATACAAAAAGTAATATCTTTTTTATATTAATTATATTTCTTTTTTTGTTTTTTTTTAGTAAAAAATTTTATATCAATTTAAATATTAGATATTTTATCAAAATTGTAAACAATCTTTTACAATAAATATATTATTCTACTTATAATTTGATATTAATAATGTCTTATCCTTGTTTAGAAGTTGTATGTGGAAATTGTGGAACTACTATTAATAGAATGATAAACCTAAAATCTATAAAAGATAGTATTCGTCCTTTTAGTGGAAGATGTAATAAATGTGGAATTTCTCTCAATCCAACTGACTTTTCATTGAATGCAATAAAACAATAATTACTATTCATTAATCGACAATATTTTATTTTTTTGAAAAAGTAATAAATATTTTTAATACGTTATTATTATGACATAACCATAAGTTATTTAATAATTATTGCAATTATGTAACTTATTATTAAACCAAAACCAAATGTTCTTGAAAAAGTAATTGTATTAGAAATGGCTTTAACCAATTCTTCTATTTTTTCATAATTTTTTAGTATTATTAATGATGATCGAATAGCAAAAGGTAGTGATATCAAAGTAATAAGTGAATATATTGGTAAATATTCCAATAATATACCTATTATTAATAAATAATAAAGAGAACTAATAATAAATGGATAAATTTTTGATCCTTTATCTTTGCCCAATAGTATAACTAATGTTCTTCTACCTTTTGCTTTGTCTGCAGTGAAATCGGGAAAGGAGGCAATAAATAAAACAATCGAAGATAATAATCCAATAATTATACCTAGAAAAACAATTGAATAATCTATAATTGCTGATTGTACGTATGAAGTGCCAATAACAATCATTGCCCCTTTAATTGCAACGAGCGTCTCTCCTAAACCAATATTTACAATAGTTGTAGAATAAAAATAAATAGAAATTATTGCAATTGCTAAAATAATTGCAATTGTAAATCCACTATGAAAAACAAAATATATTCCAATAGACAATCCTATAAACATACAAAATAGTCCTGCTCTGTATACCGTATTTGGTTGTAATTTTTTTTCTGGCAATATACCTGTTCCACCACTAAAGGCAGTTCTTTTAGTAGTTGTATCAATTCCTCTTTTATAGTCCCAATAATCATTAAAAATATCAACGCTGGCATGTAGAAAGACTACCCCTGTATATGTTAAGAAGGCATCAATTACATTGAATTGATTATAAGCAAAGTACGAATATAATAAACTATTAGTTACAGCTATGATAGAAGCAAATAGAAATTTAATCCTTATAATTCTGAGCCAAACTGAAATTATCAACCATAAGATTATCTATGAATTTTTTATTATTTGTTTATTTTTGCTTGATATTTTTTGATTTAAAATAATCACTTTAATAATAAAAATATATCGCGTGCAAATAAGATAAAAAGGTTTTAGTGAATATATTATCCCTTTAGAACAGTTTCTTACCGTGTACCTTCTTTATAATTAGTGAAAATATATAAATTATCTTAGGTCGATCTCACACATGAATTATGTTTAACCTCTTCACAGTAGATAAAGCAAATACTATTTTACCTTTGGTAAAAAAAAAATTTGATGAAATATTATGCTGTAAGAATAATGTAATGGATATTCAAGAAGAACTACAGAATCTTTCAGACTCGAACTGTTCTTTTGAGAAATTCATAAAGAAGAAACAAGAGCTTAATCATATTGTTACTTCTTTATATAAAATGATTCAAGAATTAGAAGACATGGGCGTAATGGTAAAAAGTGTTGATGAGGGTCTGCTTGACTTTCCATCTATTAGAGATGATAAAGAAATATGGTTATGCTGGAAATCTGGAGAAAATAAAGTAAAATTTTGGCATGGAAAGGATGAAGGGTTTATGGGTAGGAAACCTATTCCTCAAGATGGTTTTGAGTTTGTTGATGATTTCGCTGATTTACGATAAATAGTTAAAAACAGTATATTAGAATTTAATACTTAGATGCTCTTTAATTATATTTACTTATTTTCTCAAAAGAATTTATTAAAAGTATATCTAAAAAACTAAAATAATCTATAGAAATTTATTATATGAACATTTTTTACAACAATTACTATAGAGATAATTTTTATTAACAATTAATATAAAATTTTATACAAATTTAACGAATCGGTATTTTATAAATAAAATATAATAATATATCTAATATTGTAACTTAATTATAATGCAAATCATTGAAAATGAAAAGGCTTTAAATCTATATCATAGTAAATTTAATTCTTTTAATATCTCTATAGCCGCACTGAAGGAAGCTATTAATATTGTTGATCCATCTTTTTTAATAAAAAAAGCTATCAATATCAAAAATAACAATAAAATTGTCATATCAGATGTAAATGATGTTAAATATTTTTTTAATTTACAAGACTATGAATCTTTCCATATATTTGGAGCAGGAAAGGCAACAGCAAGAATGGCTAAAACTTTAATGGAAACATTAAATTTGGAGATCTCATCAGGGGCAATAACTATTCCTTATAATGAAAAGATAATACCAGAAAAATTAGTTGTAATAGAAGCGGGGCATCCAATTCCCGATCAAAACAGTATCAATGGAACAAAAACTATGATAGATATGTTAAAAAAAATTCAGACCAAGTCTTTAGTCTTTGTTCTCATATCCGGAGGAGCCTCATCATTAATGTGTCAACCTTTAGATAATGTGCAACTCAAATCTAAACAAACAATCACAAAACTGTTATTAAAATCAGGCGCCTCTATACATGAAATTAATATAGTAAGAAAACATCTTTCGAAAATTAAAGGAGGACAG
>DATFBJ010000354.1:0-4449 GCA_035253885.1 Nitrososphaeraceae archaeon | reverse complement strand
TTATCATGCTACTACTTCCAATGCCATTCTCTAAGTACAAAATTTCCACTCTCTTCTGTCTCACCCTTATATATACCCAGCATATTATTCAAAAAAGATAGTTTCCCTGTGGAATTTGTGCTATATGCTGAAGCCCCTTGATAGTCTGTATAATTTCCTACATCTATCCCAGTATAGTTTGCCGTTTCACTACCATCCTTGGTCGTTATTACTCCATCTTTAGTCGTTATTAGTCCTGGCGCTGGTTCACCTTTAGAAATACTTACAAACTCTCCTGTGTCTGTTACCTCTATGTTACCATTCATCGTTCCATTGGCAGCAAAAGTGGATTGTGTTCTATTAGGGCAATTTCTATCTGAGTTGTAACCATTCCCTTTTCTACAAAATATGGCTCTCCTAATTTTGCTGACTGAGCATGAGGGGTACTAAGAATAGAAGTCGCTCCGGTTCCTACAATTAGTAATACCATGATTGCAATTCCTTGTGTAATACTGATAATGAATCTGTTTTAATTCATCTTTGTTATTGATTTCTTGAACCGTAAAGTATGATATAAACTTGACCATCAGTCATCAAATAATCACACCTATTACTGCAAGTATTAGTGCATTCAATATCTTACAGTAACCTTGCAGAATAATCTAAGACAAACACAGAAATCTTCTAAGCAAACAATCCAGAGTTTAAATGAAAGTATTATACAAATTATATTGACTATAAATAATTGCCCTCTGCACAAATTCAACAAATTCATGATAAATATTTGTTACTATCTATAGTTACTAATTTACGGGTTTGATAGAATGATGTGGAAATTTCATTACAATCGAATTTTATAAATTGTATATATGAAAAATCAATTTACCTTTTACTTTTCCATAGATAGAAGAATTATTATTCATTTAATAATCTCTTGCTAATAATTATTCCGACCAAAGTAAAACACCCAATCATTACAGCAACAAATACAGGATCTACGACTGATGCTAATGGCTCTCTTACAATTCCAATAAATATGGAATATACAAGGATAATAAATCCAATCAGTGCAATAATCCTATAACAATAGATTTAATTTCATCATTTTTAACATCTCTTATATACCTTAAAAATTTCCAGCCATTGGCATTGTATCATATATACCAATATAAAATAATTTTTGGAATTTAGTGTCAAAAATGAATAAAACCCATGTCATATAATAGTTAAAAATAGAACTAAGAAAGAATTTTAGTGTAAGTTCCTCACGTAAAATTATAATTTAATATATTAGGTGAAATCTTAAATTTGGTTACTAATCATTTTAAATTACATTTTTCGGCCTCAAATTATTTTTGTGTAAATAAAAAAAGGTTAGGATTTATTGAAGCAATCGGATGAACAGTATTCTACCTGTGCTTCTTCAATTCCTTCAAATAGTATAATTTTTGCTTCAGTCTCGGCACCACAGATTTTGCAAGACATTTGATAAAAATAAAAAAAAAATAAGTTAAAAAGAGATTATGTCATCAGCAGTAATCATTCTTGTCATATTTTTTTTATTGAATCAGGAAAGTTAAGTGCAATTCGAACCTTCATTTATCAAATTTGTAGATTATACTATACATAGTATTAAAATTCAATGATTACCCTATATTTGAGTATTCTTGGAAATTTAAATAATTTTTACAAATCAAGAGTAAAAAATAATATGCTATTTGAAATATTACATCAGGTCAAAAGGAAAAAAACCGTTGTTCCTACAGATTTAAACAAGTATAATCTATTTAAATTTGGTTTGCAATAATATACCTAACAAATATAATGACTAGCTTTGATGTATTTGTATTCATTAGTGGAATTATTCTAATAGCCATAGGAAGTTTTTTGCTTTATTCTTTTTTAATTAAACATTATAAACAAAACACTGTAACTTTTAGAGGAATATTTTTTCTTGGTCCAATTCCAATAATATTCAATAATGATAATCAAAATGTTAATTTAGTATCTATAGTACTTTCTATATCTTTAATAACAATATTTTTTGCTTTATTCTTTTTTATTTTTTTAAATTATATTAATTTATAGAAATGAAAAAATGTAAAAACTGTAAGGTTAATGATGCTAGATACATTTGTCTTGGATGTAGTAGGGAGTTTTGTATTTATTGTATGAAAGAAGATGAGTTTCTTTGTTCTCAGTGTAGATATAATAATAAGCAACAGGAAAACCAAAACCAACAACAACAACGACAACAAGAAAATGAATTCAAATTAAAAAAAAATAATCATAGGATAACTAATATTATTAATATAATAATTACATCATCAATATTATTTCTAGGTATAATTTTAGTATTAACATCATATCCAGCTCTTATTAATATGATTAGTAGTAATAGTAATGATGGCATTATATCAGAAGAAAAGGAAGATAACAATAATATAGATGGATTTATCTACATTTTTCCATTTCCATTTGCCATGCCAATTGAGTTTAATACTTCATTTATTATACCTTTGATATTGACTTTTATCATTGTTATGCCAATAATTTTATTTATAATTTTTCTGAAATCAATAAAAATATCTTAAATGAATCGAGTTTGAAATAGTATAAAAAAATAAACAAGAAACAGGTATGTTAGGAGTAATACCGATAGCGGTGTAAAAATAAGAGTCTATTATAGATGTTCTATTATCTTGTATTTAGCTTTTATTATTAGAAACTTATATTGTTTTTGAAAATTTTTTATAACTTTTTATTTATTATTGAGTTGAAAGAAACTTAATTTTATTAATTAATAGATTCAAGTGCAATCGCTGCAGCATAGTTAAGGTAATTTTGAGGTATAAAGATATAGATGCTAAATAAAAGAAATGCTAAAACTACGACTATTGAAGAAAGTGTGCCATAGCAAGTATGCAGGAATTTAAAATACTACTTTAATACTGGTCTTTTGCTTTGAAGTGCATATAGAACTGCTATTGTCCATCCATGCGATAGATTTATTCCATGTAATAAACCAAAAATGATTATACCAGATAAAATAGGTATAGTTCTTGCAATTAATTATAAAATTAATATCATTAATCTATTTTAATTCTTTACAAACAAAAACAATTGTTAGTTATATTTTATAAAAATATTAAGTTGAAATTAATCTTGCTAAAGACAAAATATAATTTAAGGAATAACTTTATTAAACTCATTCTAAAATTTTTATCAATGAAATTTAATATATGTAGTCTCATTCTAATTTTAGGATTTATTTTTACAATATCAATAAATTCCGTACTTGGTGATTCAGATTTTGTCCTTGAATTAATAAATGTAAATACAGTTCCTACAATCTCAAACTTAGAAATAGATGGTGAAAATGTTCAAGAAATATGTCCACTAGATAAATGTAAATTAGATTTTCTTAATAGTTCATTTAATCCTCCTGAGCCTAACAATATGACCATTGCTCATACTATTGATTTTAATGTAAAATACAATAGTACAAATATTGATTCTGACCCTCTAAAAAAGGAATATTCTGAGAAATTTAGCGAAAGTATGAATTCCTGTTTAATTTATGATGTTATTGAGAATAAAGGACAAAAAATCTATTTTTGTAATAATGGAACAAATAACATGATAAGAAATTCTGATTCTAAAACCTGGTCTTATGATTCTATCGGAATTTATGATGCCATTAAAAATACTTATACTGTAAAAGGAGATTTAATAGATAATTCTACATCTTGAAAATTATTTCAATAGTTTCCCTAATTAATTAATATAATCATAACATTGAAGAATATGGAAAAATTGCTTTAGCCAATGAAATTTACTATATACTAAGATATTGATTATAATTGTTAACCATTTTGGGTTTTCTGATTACAATCATAATCTGCGCGGAAGTGTGATTTTCCGCTATCTGTAACATAAATATAGCCTTTAGAATCCATTGCTATATCATGTGGAATTAGAAATTGGTCATCTTTACAGCCTAGAGAACCCCACATTGTAAGAAAGTTGCCTTCAGAATCAAATTTTTGAACTCGTACATTTCTTGTATCTACTACGTAGACATTACCTTCTAAATCAACAACAATCCCATGGTTTTCAATAAATTGACCCTTCTTTGAACCTTCACTTCCCCAATGTTTTATAAACTTTCCACTGTCATCAAATACTGATATTCTAGAATTTTGTCTACCATCAGTAACATAAACATAGTCTTGAGAATCTACTGTTATATCATGTTGATGTACAAATTGACCTTTCTTTTCACCTTTTTTTCCCCACATATCTATAAAATTACCATTACTGTCAAATTTTTGTACCCTAGGAAGTACTTGGTCACTAACATAAACATTATCTTGTGAATCAACTGCAATACCCCATGGTTTTTTAAATTCGCCTTTCTTAGAGCCTTCTTCTCCCCACATTGTTATAAAGTTACCATCACTGTCAAAT
>DATFBJ010000353.1:0-8775 GCA_035253885.1 Nitrososphaeraceae archaeon | reverse complement strand
TGGTCTCCCATGGCTATCTTCATCTTTGATTTAAATGGTTTTATTATTTCAAACCAACAATCTGAAGATTCATCATAACTTAGATCTCCTGCTGCAATTACAAGTTCAGGATTCTTTTCTTGTATATTATTAGCTGTTTTTGTAGCATTCTCATCACATCCCCAATCTGCTGCAACTGCAATATTGAAAGAATTTTTATTTATTGTTGTTGTTAAAGCATTTTGATTGGAAGTGTTATTTTCTTGTAATTGTTCAGGAACTATAGATTCTTCTCCATAATCTCTAGGATCATAATAATCTTCAGGAACTATACTAAAAAATCCATCATCTGTAGATAACACACTATTAAAATGGAATATAGTAAAGGTAAATAAAAATAATAAAAGAAATAAAGTAAAAACAAAATATTGATTGCACATAACTATCACTATATTAATTAAGGTATCATTGTTTTTTATATAAGAATTGTAGAAGTTTTTTCACAAAAAACCTCTAAACTGTTTACAGATTTAATTATTTATACAAAGTCATTCATTATATTAACTGAGAAAACTATGGACTATATATATTGATATTATCGTGGTAATATCTAAAAATAAATTTATTATTTTTTTAGTGTCTTTAATATTTTATAGTAAAAAATAAGAGTATAGTAACAAAAAATAACTTTTAGAGAAATATAAACAAATATTTCAATTGTATGAACTTAAAGACAGTAATATTGATACAAGTTATTTTAAACATTTTGAATTTATTATATGATCATTTGCTAAATTCTTTTTCTTTAGATATTTAGATGTTTCAATTTCTGTTATGATGAATCAATTAAATATAGTTGTTTTAACAATATTATGAATTTAATGAATATAATATAAATTTGCTAAATCATTATGATAATAGATCAATATTACTTAATTATTAAATAAAAAAATTTAATTGGTAGTAAGTATTAGATATCTTTAATTGCTGTCTTTACTTTTTTAGCAATATCTTGTGGAATTTCTGTAAATCCATGATCATTACGTGCATGTTCTTTAATCTTTTCCATAATTTCTTCCTCTGTATTTGCTGTAGTTGTCCATTTACAATCCACACCTGCATCAGAACATCCAAAACTTTTTGTCATTGCCCAAAAAAAGGGGATTCTTATATTTAAATATTTAAAAAAAATAGAAAAATATTTTTTAAATAATTTTTATTGTTTATTATATTAGTATCATAATGTCAATTAATGATGTATATGGTTTTCTATAGTAGCAATTGATGGACAAATATGGAATAATCGTTTTTCTCAATTTCCTTATCCAAATGAAATACCAAGATACATATAAGAAATGTTAGATTTGAGCTCAAAGGGCTTGATCTTACCATTAATAACAATACATAAGACTTCTAATACAATTGTTGGTACTACTCGCTATCTCAATATTGATTACGAAAATCATCAACTTGAAATAGGACATATTTGGATAGCTAAATCTTGAGGAAGACATATGTTAATACTGAAGCAAAATTTTTGATGCTGTAATATGCATTTGAAAAATTAGGATGTATAACTATAGAAATTAGTACTGATGTTCTCAATATAGTTTCACATCAAACAATCCAACAGATTAGATGCCAAACAAGATGGTATACTACTTCATTATAAGATAATGAGTAATGGAAGAATAAGAGATATAGTTTGTTATAATATTATAAAATCAGAATGGAAACAAGTTAAAGAAAATCTAATGGAAAATTATACAGATATAATAATAATGTGAAAAAATTTTATTCAATAAAGTTTTAATTATATATAATTTATTGATATTTTTAGATATTAAAAGATTAACAATATCTATGAGTTAACAAAGTTCCCCCTTTTTTTATATAACTGTTATTTCTATTTCATGTGATACGAGTATATCTTCTAATCATTTGTAATCCTGAAAATAAATATGAAATATATAATATTTTTACTAAATTGAACAATGTAGTAAATGTAGATATGTTATATGGACCATATGACATTATTGTAGAAATAATATTTGAAACAATGGATGATTTGAGAAGAAAATTACAAAAGGAGATTAAAAATATAGATAGCCTAATGTCAACTTTGACGTTAATTCAAGCTGAAGATATGTACGATTTTGATAAATTATTAGTAAAAAATTAAACGATACAACACTATTTGATAGTCCACTATTAATAAACAATAGCCACTTATATAATTTTATAGAATAATTTATCTGATTTTAACTTTTAACCACGATATTTTTTATAATTTATAAACTGATTAGTTTAGATTTTTAGTTACAAATATGGCAAACATAAAAGGAGAAAAAAGAAAAAAAGTTAATAATATAAAAAAATGATAAAAGAAATTTTTAACCAACTTTCACCTTATTATCATGTGCATGTGTAACATTAGTAAAACCAGCAATTATTAAGGTAATTTTTAACAATATTGCTAAATTTAGTCCCATTAACTTGTAATTGTTTAATATGTCTAACAGAAGGCATTAACCTTTTTTCAAATGCGATAATTGTAGAATCAAATCAATAAATTAATAATAAGACATATACTTTAGAAGATAACATTAAAGAAAAAGTTGTTACTCCTATTTTTTAAGGTACAAATATTGATGAAGGATAAAGGATAAATAGATAATACCATAATTCATTATCAATATTAGTAAATTTATGATTAATATTAATTTGTAAAGTTTAAATCAGGCAGGTTTCAAGATATCCCAATATTGTTTTACAATAGAAGAAAAACTAAAATGAGCTTTGATTTAGTTGTTAATTATTACTGAAATTATTGAAAATATAATTTAGTCGAATTTTAATTTTCTTATGATAGGAATCTTTACAATCTAGAACATTAGAATTACTAATTATAAATTATTTTATTTGTAAATACTCTTGAGCGTCAAAATGTGTAGATAACTCTATAGACACCTTATCTGAAAAAATTCCTAACAATTCAAAATCACCTATAGCAAGTTTTTTTTTGCTAAACATAGCAAGAACTCCTACTACATTTCCCTTATGTTTTAATGGATATCCAGCAAAAGATTCAAGCTTTTCTTTTTTCGCCCATTCAGGATATTTTATTCGAGGGTCATTTATTACATCATTAGTAATAATGGGTTTGCCAGTTTTAGCTATATAACCAATTTTTAAAGAATTAATAGATATCCTTGAGAACTCTCCATTTGTGTTCTTATATTTTCCAGCACTGAATTTTAAAATTAAATATTGTTTATCTTTATCCAATAACCAAATCCTGGCAAACTTTGCATCAAAAAATTTTACCAGACCATCTACAATTAATTGAAGCTTATCTTGTAAAAATTGTGATTTTTCAACAGATTCAAGAATTTTATATACAAGTATTTTTCTTTCGGTAAGTTGACTATCATTAAAAAAAGAATATGGTGATAGTTTAAATGTCTTGGTCTCATAAGAACGATAGTCCATAATAATTTCTGCAAATCTTTGTAAGAAATTACTACTTTCAAGTTCATATTGTTCTATTGTATCGAATACAAAATGTATTATCCAATCATAGTCGCCACTTGTTCTGGCTGAAAAAACACAAAAAGAAGATTCTTTTGAATAATTGATTAACCTATTAATTAAATCAGTTGAAAATGATGTATATTTAAATTTTAATAATATAGTACGATTTACTTTTTGAGATACTAGATCAGGATTAAGAATTGCACAATATCCTAATATTACATTTCTATTTTCTAGTCTTTTTAATCTTTGTCTTATTGCTCTATCAGTTATATTGTAATCCATTTCATGAAGAATATTCGCTATTTGATATGCAGAAATTCGCGCATTTTTTCCTAGTTCATGAAGAATGACTTTATCAATTTCGTCTAACAAGTAAATATATAGTTATCTATTTTTGCTTGCTTATACAAATATTCCGATTCGGAAATAATTATGTTAGTTGTAAAGTATTAGATACTTTTTTCCTTTCTTAATGAAATTTGATAAGGCATTTTCGAGGTAATATCTGCAAATAAACTATTTTTGATCATAATAAACTACTCCTATACACACTAAAAACAAATGTTGTTTAAGATAAAAGTTATTGTTAAATCATACTTATGGTTAAAGAAATTAAATTAAATATGTTTTATATAATAAATTTGATCTAATGATAGAATATAATTATTATAACAAAAGCAATTGGTCTCATTTAACTTCTATGATATTTTGTTTCAAGTAAATATTAATAATCTTATTTGAAAAATTTATTAAATTCATATATTAATTTTAACTGAGTATATATCATCTGCTTTATGTAACCTAGCAATTTTGATTCAAATTTGATAGAAATAAAACTAGTAAACCTTTGATTGTTATAGTAAAAATATTAATTATCTTGATAATTATTTGAAGCATATTAGAAAATATAATTTTTTATTAAGATAATGATTGAATGCGTTTACCAAGAAACAACTTACAAAACCTATGGATGACAATGAAAAACTATAATGGATTATTTTGCAATAGTTTTCACTTTATAAATATCTGTATTATGATTATGATAAAAAATTCTACATTTTTTTTGAAAATATATATATATCTAATAACTTGAAACATTCTATTATTTAGATAAAAAAACTATAGTCATTTATTAATATATAATGATAGACAATAATCTTATTAACTGCTAATGAGTATATTCAAATTTAAGAAAATAATAAATAATACATAACTATTAAAAGTATTATTTAATGATAAATTATTAAAATTTTCTAGTTCCTAATACCGAAATTGGTTACAATAAATTTTTATACTTTAAGATAAAATGATATATTAATTTATGAATTATTTAAATAGAACTAAAGTTAAATCAAAAGGATGTAATCTCTATAATAGAATGAATAATAAAGTATCTGCTACTAAGACATTTTTATATTGTAATACCTGTGGAAAAAGTATTCATGAAAACCTAATTTTATGTTACATCTTCATAGACTATTTTTGTAGTGAAAAATGTCATGTTCAAAAACATAAAAATAAATTTAAAAAAGACAATTAATGTAAATTAAAATACTCTGTTTGGAAATTTTAAATGTTCTGTTAAGGATTTTACCAAATAGATATGTTTTCTAGTTATCAATTCTAGCAATTAAATATTTGTCTCATATTCATATTGAATTTTTATGTTCTGAATTATGAAGATATTTTATTTCTGATTTTTAAATAATTAGTAGTATTTAGGATTAAAAATGTCATTTTTAAACATTTGCTATGTTTCTTACATTACCATAAATTTAGCTGATGCTGTGGCAGAAATATATTGGAATCAAATTATATCATACTTACAATATTCTATTACGTTGAATTGTAGTATTGTTTTGCTTTATCCAAAAATATGTTTTCATCAAACTAGTCTTATCGTCCAAGCTGTTGTTTTCTTTCCAAGCTGTTAGCACAAATAAGACTATTCATGATGAGATCAATTAATCCTTACGATAGACCTTTCATCTTACTTTATCCAAACTCTTCTTACCAGAAAATCATAAAAGAAGAACCTTTCATATAATAATATTAGTATAGATTCGTTTTAGGCAAATATCATCATAGAAAAAGTGTAATATATATGCAGCATCATATCAAGAAATTATATTATCTGTCATATAGAAAAATTTTAGTCTTTGAAATTTAGAAAATTAAGGTAAATTTATTTATCGTTAAAACCTTTAAAACAGCTAATACATTAGTTATACTACATCCTGCTTCTGCTTATATTTTTTCTTCTGTTAGTTGATATTGATATTGATTATACTAAAAGTCTAATTTGTAACATTATCTTTCTAATTAGATTAAATTACAGTCATCGATTTTTCTATTTATTTAAATAAACCGAAAAAGAAACCACCGCTATTTGACTTTTGTTCATCTTTTTTTGCAGCTGTATCTTCTGTGATTTCTCCTTCGCTATTTACATTGCCTAAATTATTGTGGTTCTCTTGTTGTTGTTGTTGTAAAAATAGATTTTTGTTGGCTTTTATATTGCTACTATCATCATATTTTATATTTTCACAATCATTTTCTGGAGTTGTATCTTTTTGTGTAACATTAAAATCTGTTACAGTATCTGTTTCTTTTCCGCAGATGAATATGTCTTTGCCTTCTCCACCCGTTAGTGAATCTTTGCCAAGACCTCCAGTTAGCACATCATTTCCTCTATCTCCATATATTCTATCATATCCTTCCCCACCTTCTATTTGATCATTTCCTGCTTTTCCCCATAAAACATCTCTCCCTTCATTACCATAAATAATATCATCTCCACTTCCACCACTGATATGATCTCCTGCCTCTAATCCTGCAATAGTATCATTTCCACCAAATCCTTTTATTTTATCATGGTTTTGCTTACCAGTGATGTTATCTGCATTTTCAGTTCCATTTAGGTTATCTGCCCATGCAATATTAATAATGTTATATTGGTATTGTTGTTGTCGTTGTTGCTCATTAATAGAATCAAGTCCTATGAGTATAAAAAATAAAGATCCTAACATACAGAATAACGATAAATACATAGTAAAAGTTTTTGAGATATTTACATTTTTTTTATTATTTAAATATACTAGTACTTTGTTTACTATTAATAGATTTAATTCATTATAATTTAAACAATTTTTTCTATTAATTTTTACCATTTCTCTTTCCTGGTCAATAATAAGTACAAAATCATTTAAAGAACTATTGCAATATTTTTATGTAAAAAATAGGCATCATATTTTTTACATAAAATTTATTCAATTAAAGATGAATAAAATATGATAGATATAATAGGATAAAGTTAATAGGAATAAATTCAATATTAAAAATTTTAGTTATTATTATAGTATTATAGGTTCTGTTTTTTTTAATAAATCTAATTAAACATATAAAGCATATCTAATAAAAGATTGAGATTTATGGTATATGAGATCCATATTATTTTTTCATAACCTTATGGAAAAATATATAAGATTATTTCGTATTATTGTATATTTATCACTGAAAATAAATAGTAGATAAGAACGATCTTCAGTATTTATTCTTATCTTGTCGATTGAGAGAATTAGTAGGTGTTAAATACTCCGCTATTTGGAATACTGTATTTTTCTTTTGTTTGATGATAGACTATTAATTCAATTGATATAGAATTGTTTACATTTTAACTTTAATAAAGCTATTATACTAGAATATTACAAAAAAATGATCTTGAATTCAATAAGAAAAACGATAATTTTTTCTATTCGTAGACATGAGTTAATCCTCAATCTTTTTATCTATACTATCTCAATTTTTGCTTTTTGTAATATAGTAATGAATGATTTAGATAATGCATTTGGTGGTACCGAAAAAGAACCACCATTGATTTATGATGAAAATCTACAAATAACACAACTTTCAGAGGAACTAAATTTTCCAACAGGGATAGACTTTCTAGCTGAAGATGATATTTTAGTAATTGAAAAAAATACAGGACTCGTTAAAAGAATAGTTGATGATCAAGTTTTGAATGAGCCAATCTTGGATGTGAATGTTGCTTCAGAAAGCGAGCGTGGATTATTAGGTATAGCCATTTTGAATACAAGGAGTCTCACAAATGCAGATATTACTACTACTAATAATAAGTCTCAAGCGAATAATGTGAATAATGAAGGAGAAGTAAAAGTATTCTTATTTTATACAGAAACAAAGGATATTGATAATGGTGATATCTTAGGAAATCGACTATACAAGTATGATTTTATTGATGGAAAATTAGTTAACCCAATGCTGCTATTAGATTTACCTTTTTTACCAGGACCATCACATAATGGTGGAGTTTTAGATATAGGACCAGACAATAATTTGTATCTTGTAATAGGTGATATTAATCGTGAAGGCAATCCAGCATACATGACACTAGCCCAAAATATTGAAGCTAGTAAAATGCCTGATGGTCGAGGAGGAGTTCTACGTATTACACCCGATGGAGAAACTGTTAATGATGGATTCACATTAGGAGATGAAGGGCTTCTAGACAAATATTATGGATATGGAATAAGAAACAGTTTTGGAATTGGTTTTGACCCAGTGACTGGTATTTTGTGGGAGACAGAAAATGGATCTAACTATGGAGATGAAATTAATATTATTTTACCAGGATTCAATGGTGGTTGGAGACAGGTTTTGGGATTATCCACACAATATGAAAATTTTAAAAATAAAGAATTTGATAGAAGCAAGTTAATTCTTTTTGATGGAAAAGGAACATATTATGATCCTGTATTTACATGGGTAGATACTATAGCTCCAACAGCAATCACATTTATAAATTCAAAAATTTTTGGTGAAGAATATGAAAATGATCTCTTGGTAGGTTCAGTAAAACAAGGACGAATATTTCATTTTAATTTAAATGAAACTAGAACAGGATTAGATCTGCGGCCATCATCAGCAGGAGAATTGGTAGATAAAATGGCAGATGTTGACGAAGAATTAGAACCAGTTACTTTGGGAAGAAATTTTGGAATAATTACAGATATAGAAACAAATCCATATGATGGTACAATTTATGTAGTTGATGGACAGTCAAAAAAGGGTAAGATTTATCAAATATATCCTAACGTAATGAATTAAATTAGTAACAAAAAAATATTATATTTTTGCGTTCTATTTATATTATATTTGTATGTAAAAGTCTTTTCTTGTTCTCTATTTTCTTGCACAATAAGTAATCCCTTCTTCTTTTTTCATATTCTAAGATGTATT
>DATFBJ010000352.1:0-2568 GCA_035253885.1 Nitrososphaeraceae archaeon | reverse complement strand
TTTTTATAGTTTATTTTCTCTCTCTATAGGAAGATTATTACTTTCTTCCCATAATTTCATTTTTTCTATTTTTGCTTTTCTTCTTATTTCTTGAAGGAAATTATATACATTTTTATGAGATCTGCCAGAACATATTCTTGTTATTGCTTCAGTAGTCAAAGTTATTTGATCAGGACTGCCAATTATTCCTACATTATGACCATATATAGATATATAGGAGCCTGTCAGTTCTTCTATCGTTCTTCTGGATTTTCCTTTTTCTCCTATCAATCGACTTTTAACTCGTGACAACGAATTAGATGATTTTCCAACATAGTCTCTCAAGTCAATAACTTCTAAACTGTTATCTTCATTGAACAAGTTAAATGCTCTTTCTGGAGAGAAACCTTTGGAAATAGCCATTACTATTTCTAATGCTTTATTTAAATCAAGTATATCTAAAGGATTAGTATCCCTAGATTTTAACATTATATCACCATATTCACTATCTACTTCAATGTCTATATTGCATTTATTCTCTATCTCTTCTTTAATAGACCCCTTTTTTCCTATAATGGCTCCAATTCTTTCTTTTTGAATTCGTAAAGTTCGTTGATAACTCAATCTAGTTCAGCCTAGTTAGTATAATAATATTGCATTTAAAATATTTATTTATTAAAATATTAATAGTAGAGAAAAAAATTAGATTTTTTTCGAGTATTACTACTAATAGTTTTGCCGAAATTTAAAAATCATTAAAAAAGGAACATCTGAAACTACCTTTATACTCTCCTTTTTTGCTAGTCCTAAACTCAAAGTCTTGTCTACAACTTTTTTTCCGATGAGATTAGCAATAGAACATTTTTTTAATAAAGTGGTTATCTCATTCTCATTTGCAACCTCATTAAAAAACTCATTGGTTATGTTAATATTCAATGTATCACTTTCTATATTCTTACCAACTAATTCCTCATCACATATATTTATCATCAGGGAGCCTTGATAATTCATTTTTCTAATATAGAATTTCTGATTAGAATTAGGATTCTTATTAGGGGAGGAAGAGTTTGAAATATTATTTTTAGTAGTATTATCTTCTGTCATCTCTATGTATGAGGTAAGATTAACAAAATAACTAAATATATATGAATTAATTTCCTTAACATATTATTTTTATTATCATTTCAGATCTTTTGTTATTCAGATTCATAAAGGGATAGATCGGTATTATAAATAGTATACACTTAGAGAAAAAATATTTATTGAATTAAATTTCTTAATTTTATATTGAATTAGCGTACAATAATTGTTGTCTCTTACAATAAAAGAAATAAATTATAAAACTATTTGTCTTTGATTTTTTCATCTTCTTCCTTTTTTCTTTATTAATATTTTATCATAAAAAAAACAAACAAAAAAAGAAAAAAAATGATGTTGGAGTTTTGATTATCTTTAACAAAAGAATTTAATTTGGTCATAAATACTAAGATATTACCTAAAAAGATGTTGCTTTTTAGGTAATTTTTTAATAAGAAATGTTTTTTACTACATAATTGTACCTTTTTTTGGAAACATTCTTCACATTACATATTATCAACACTAATTTCAATTTCAGAATCATTTAACAATAAAATGGTAATACAACAGTTGATTTTTTTATATTTGTTTAGAAATAAAAAAAGGAGATATAAATCCAACACATAATTAAAGGAAATTGATTACAAAAGTTGTGATATATTCCTCTAATTAGGAATCATCTATTTATAAGAACATTTGATAACAGGAAAAAATAATCGTAATCAAATATCATATTACAATAATTCAATATATTAAATAAATCCTCTCTTATATGCTTCCCAACCTTTTTACATATTTTTTATACGCATCTAAATACGATCTTTTGTCTCCTATATCAATAAAACCCGAATCTATTGTAAAAGCCTTAACAATTTTCTTTTGGGAAATTATATCCTTTACTATTTTGTCCATTCCAATAGTACTAGATTGAGGGATCATTTCTAGAAATTCTCTTTCCATTATATAGCAACCAATATTTATTAATCCTTCAACTTCAGGTTTTTCTCTCCATGATGTAACAATATTAGCCTCCTCGTCTGCATCTATGAAACCATATTTCATTTTTGTTTTATATCTCATTAAAGCCATAGAAAGAAAAGCCTTTGATTCTTCATGCGCTTTAACCATTTTTGCTAAATCAAAATCATAGATGGAATCACCATATAAACAAATAAATCTATCCTTCAACATTTTTTCTGCAGTTTTCAATTGACCTGCAGTTGCTAAAGGTCTTTCAGAACGTGCATATGATATTTTTATACCAAATCTCCCTCCATCTTCAAAATAGTCTTCAATTGTTCGATGCAAATAACTTACACAAATAATTACTTCATCAATATCTTTTAACTGCTTTATCCATTCTACTAAATATTCAAGCAATGGTTTATTTCCCAATGGTAACATTGGTTTGGGAATAAAGAAAGTATAAGGTTGTAGTCTTGTTCCTAATCCACCAGCAAGAATAACTGCCTGCATCTTAATTTAATTTAATTTAATTTAATTTTGAAGTAT
>DATFBJ010000351.1:0-8699 GCA_035253885.1 Nitrososphaeraceae archaeon | reverse complement strand
ATTTCCATGTAATAACCCTACAGGTCCATTCTCCATTACCAAAGGACTAGCAGCTACTCCTATTGCTAAAGCACCCAATATACCTGTTACACCGTGAACAGAACTAACATCCAATGCATCGTCTATCCTTAACTTTTCTTTAAACAACACTATACCATAGTATGAGCCAAATCCTAGAATTATACCCAAAATGAAAGCATCTTGTCCAGTAATATAACCAGCAGTAGGTGTAATTCCAGCAAGTCCAGAGATTGCACCGTTTATGACAGCTGCTACAGAGGGTTTTCCAGAACGTTTCCATGATAGAAATAGCCATACCAACGTACATGTTGCTGCACCTATTTGTGATGTCAAAAGAGCATTTCCTGCAACGCCATTAGCAGCTAATGCACTACCAGCATTAAATCCAAACCATCCCAACCAAAGCATAGTAGCTCCTATTACTGCTAATGGTAGATTGTGTGGTATCATTATCTGTGGTCCAAAATTCTTTCTCCTTCCAAGTATTAATCCAGCAGCCAGCGATGCCATACCTGCACTAGTATGTATTACTATACCACCAGCAAAGTCCCATACTCCAAGCTGTGCTAACCATCCACCTCCCCAGATCCAATGAGCTAATGGGAAGTAAACGAACAGACTCCAAGCTATAGCGAATATGAAAAAGGAACTATATTTCAGCCTTTCCGCAAATGCACCAGAAATCAATAGAGGAGTAATAACAGCGAACATCATCTGATATGTTGCAAAAGTCACTCCAGGAATTGTAACATTTACTCCATATCCTTCATGTATCCCTACCCCATTGTAGAATATATGATCTAATCCTCCTATTATCCCGCCTTGCGTAGGTCCAAAAGTCAAGGTAAAACCAACAATAAACCACAGGGTGGATAAAATTGCCAACCCAGAAAATGTGTGCATTATTGCTGAAAGTCCATTTTTGAATCGGATTAAGCCAGCTTCAAAGAATCCCAGACCAGGTGTCATCAACATGACAAGTCCTGTTGCGACTATCATCCATGCAGTATCACCAGTATCTAACGCCATTCCCGTTGCTAAGTCACCACACAGTATTATAAAAAAGTTTGTCCTAGAGTAATAAAAAATTAATTTAATGATTTTATTTAAAAATAATTATAAATCTTTTAATTTTTTTATAAAATATTTTGTAATTCATTTTTAAGCACATTTACCATGTTTTGTATATCCATTTCAGACACCCCGGGATGAACTGGTAATGATAAAACATGTTTGCTTGACCAATTAGTATTTTGTAAATCATTACTCATTGAAAATCTCTGATAAAAAGGAGTTTTATGGACAGGTGGGTCATAATAAACAGCTGCTCCTATTCCATTTTCTATTAATTTTTTCTTGATATAATCTCGCAAAGTTATATTATCAGAATTGTTAAATGCTAATGTATAAAGATACCAATTAAATTTCTTTATTTGATCTTCTTCAGGAATTTTAATATTATAGTTTGATATAATTGTTTCTAGTAAATTGGATAATAATAAAGAATTTTGTCTTCTAAGATTCAAAATAGTATTTAATTTTTTCATTTGTATTTTAGCTATTGCAGCACTTAATTCAGGAAGTCTATAATTAAGTCCTAATATACGTGTATCATATCCTTCAACCATGCCATGATTTCTGATCATTTTTAATGTGTCTGCTATTTTATCATCATTCGTTACAATAGCTCCACCTTCACCAGATGTCATGACCTTGCTAGCATACATACTAAAACATCCCATTGTTCCAAAAGTTCCTGTTTGTTTATTTTTATAAATTGATCCTATTGATTGACAAGCATCTTCAATAATATAAAGAGAATGCTGATTTGCAATTTCATTTAGTTCATAAAGATCTGAAGGATGACCGTATAGATGAACAGGTAATATAGCTTTACTTTTTTTAGAAATTTTTCTCTTTAAATCGTGAATGTCAATAGTATAATCTTTAGTATTAATATCTACAAATACTGGTTTAGCACCAGATGCAACTACAGAATTGGCAGTTGCTACAAAAGTAAAAGAAGGAAGCAATACTTCATCGTCAGCCTTAATATTAAGTGCAAGTAATGCTGCATGCAAAGCAGCAGTACCAGTATTAACAGCTATTGCATGTTTAACATTTAAAAAGCTTCGTAATGATGATTCAAATTCTTGAACTCTTTTACCTCCATCTCGAGCAGCGCTAGTAAGAGCATTTTCATCAAGCACTTTAATAATTTCTTGTTTTTCCTCATTATCTATCCATGGTCTATTAATAGGAATCAATTTTAATATTTTATGTGATTTAGAATATCAAATAAGTGTTTTTGGGAAAAACTATTAATTTTATTTATACTATTGTTACCTATCGTCATATACATAAATTACATGATAAAAATTTAGAACGGCAGACTATTTTATAATAAATTATAATATTTACAATTCATTAATAAAACGTAAATTTTAATAAATATTTTCTATAAAAATATTGTATTAGTATATTATAATTCAATAAAATACTTAAATTGGTCAACTCAATAGTTAGTTAGATATTTGAATACATATTAGAATTATTAAAATATAATAGTAGGCTATTTAACTTATCTTTTGTGCAGATGTGGCAGAGTGGTCTTCTATTAAGAACACAATAATGCGTTGGCCTTGAGTAATCTTCAAGGTTATGAGCAAGCCGATTCGCCTTCGGGCGATCAGGAGTTCGAATCTCCTCATCTGCGCTTATGTGTTAAAAGAATTATTAATTAATTTTAAAACTAGAGATGAAATTTATTAGACTTTAACAATTAAATTCGCATTAAAATGGATAAAAGATTAGTAGTAGTAGTAACTATATTAGTCATTACAAGTGCAATAGTTACTATTTTTATATCTCCTTTAGATACTACTGTTCCTATCCCAGAGCCTTCATTCTTGAATAATACAACAAATCCAAATAAAGGTATTGAGATAATTGCAGAAAATCTATCAACACCTTGGGCAATAGATATTGCAAAAGATAATAGAGTATTTTTTACTGAACGCGATGGAAAGATTAGGGTAATTGATGCGAAAGGAATTCTTATTGAAGAACCAGTAGCTTATATTAGAGTTGCCCAAAATGGAGGTTTAGGATTATTAGGAATTACTCTTCACCCTAATTTTACAGAAAATCATTTAATGTACATTTATCATAGTTACTTGAAAGATAATAAAATTTATAATAAAGTTTTACTTTTGAAAGAAAAAGATAATAAAATTATTGAATCTAGTATAATAATTGATTCTATTCCAGGGTCACTATATAACAACGGAGGAAGAATAAACTTTGGTCCTGATAAAAAGCTATATATTGTCACCGGTGATGCTTCAGATCCTCATTTAGCACAAAACCTTTCTTCACTCGCAGGAAAAATATTAAGAGTAAATTCAGATGGATCTGTTCCCTCAGATAACCCATTTAAAGATTCTCCTATTTATTCATATGGACACAGAAACGTTCAGGGAATTGCATGGCATCCTGAAACAAAACAAATGTATTCATCAGAACATGGTTCGTCAGGATTTGATGAAATTAATTTAATCATTCCAGGAAAGAATTATGGATGGCCAATGGAAGAATGTAAAGGAACAAATATTTCTGAAAAAGCTATTGTTTGTTTTAATCCTGCAATCGCTCCTTCTGGTATAACGTTTGCTTCATCAGATAAACTAGGCTATAAAAATGATCTAATTGTAACAACTCTTAAAGGTTCTCATTTAAGACAAATAGACATCCAGTCAGGAGAACAAAATAATATATTAGTAGGTTATGGTCGACTTAGGGATATTGTTGAATCTAATGACGGTACATTATATGTGCTAACTAGCAATACAGATGGAAGAGGAATTATTCAAACTAACGATGATAAAATTTTAAAAATACTTAAACCATAACCTTATGTGGACGAAAAAAATAACAGCAATAAAAATGATGACAAAAATATCAAAAAATTTTATAAGTTAGAACATAAAGAACGTTTGGAATTTTTAAAAAAAGAAGCTCATCTTACAGATCAAGATTTAAAAATATTTCAAGACTTTCCTAAGAATTTTGAATTTAATAAAATTAATAATATGATTGAAAATGCAATTGGATTTGTACCAATTCCATTAGGGATCGCTACTAATTTTGTTATAAACGGAAGAAAATATTTAATTCCAATGGCTATAGAAGAACCATCTGTTATTGCTGCTGCAAGTAAAGCCGCAAAAATTGCAAGTGTAAAAGGAGGGTTTTTAGCTGAAGTAGATAATTCCATTATGATTGGACAAATCCAATTAATTTCAAGAGATAAAAGGAACGATAAAGACAAATTTTTTTATAAGGAAGAAAGAGATAGAGTAGAAAAAATAATATTAAATAATAAAGAAAAGTTGTTGGAAATAGCAAATTCAAAGAGTAAATCTGTACATGCTATCGATTTACAAGTAAGGGAAATCTCTGATGAAAGTATTAATAAAATGGGATATATGATAATAATAGAATTAGTTATAGATACAAAAGATGCAATGGGAGCAAATGTAATTAATACAATGTGTGAATTAATTGCTCCAGAGTTAGAAAAAATAACTAAATGTACAGTTATTTTAAAAATTTTATCAAATTATTCAACAAAAAGAATGGCTAGATGTAAAGCTATTTTTCCAAAAGAAATGATTGGTGGCTCAAAAGGAGTAGAACGAATTTTATATGCATTTGCATTTGCATATTCCGATATATATAGAGCTGTTACACATAACAAAGGTTTAATGAATGGAATTGATGGAGTGGCTATGGCAACAGGACAAGATATTAGAGCTATAGAAGCAGCTGCACATGCATATGCCTCTAAAGATGGAAAATATAGATCTTTGACTAAATGGTATAAATCAAAAGAAGGAGATTTAGTTGGAGAAATAGAGATTCCATTAGCTATAGGAATAGTAGGTGGAATAACCTCAGTACATCCATATGTAAAAATATCTCTGAAACTATTGAATATAAAGAAAGCCAAGGAGCTTGCTTTAATAATGATAGCAGTAGGGTTAGCTCAAAATTTTGCTGCAATTCGTGCTTTAGCAGAGGAAGGAATCCAGAAAGGACATATGAGATTACATGCAAGAAATATAGCCATAACTGCAGGAGCAACAGATGAAGAACAAATTAATATCATTGTAAGTAAACTTGTCCAAGAAAATAATGTTACTGTAAATAAGGCCAAAGAAATAATCGAATTAATCAATAAAAATGAAAATTAGCAATAAGTAGATATATATCAGATAGGAAGAAAAAATATTTTTTGTTATAGTTATGGCTCATATAGTAAAATTTGCTGTTCCTAAGGGAACAATGGAAGAAGCAACATTTAAAATTCTCGAAGAAGCATGGCAAAAAGTAAGTGGAAGAGCACGAACTTATAGGATTAAGTTAAGTGATCCTGATATAGAAGTTAAGCTTCTAAGGCCACAGGAAATTCCTACTTATGTACAAGAGGGATTATATGATGTTGGAATTACAGGGAGAGATTGGATTAGGGAAGCAAATGCAGATGTAAAAATATTGCTTGATTTAGAATATGGTAGAGTTAAACAAGTAATAGCAATCCCGGAAAGTTTTCAATTTAATAATTTAGATGAAATGATTATAGAACATGTAAATAATAATAAACCACTCAGAATATCTGCAGAGTATCTTACAACTACAGCAAATTTTATAAAGACCAAACTTGCCTACCAAAAATATTTTGGAAATAGCAATCCTATGATTATCACTCCTTGGTTTAGGATTGGTGAAAATAAGAAAATTCAAATTTTTCTCTCTTTTGGGGCTACAGAAGCTAAGCCACCTGAAGATGTAGATGCCATATGTGATATTACTGAAACTGGAACTACTCTAGTTCAGAACAATTTAAAAATTATAGATACAATTATGGAATCTACGTCAGTTCTAATTGCAAATAAAAATTCTCTTAAAGATAATAAAAAGAGAGAGAAGATAGCAGACATGATTGCATTATTAAAAGGAGTAGTAGAAGCACGTAAAAAGCTGCATATTTTTGTTAATGTTAAAAAAGAAAATTTAGATGAATTACTTTCTACTTTACCAGCATTAAAGAGACCTACAGTTAGCAATTTAAGCGAAGAAGGATGGTATGGAGTGAATACAATAATAGATAAGAACGAATTTATAAAAATTGTTCCAATTATGAGAAAATTAGCACAAGGGTTAGTAGTATCAGAACCAAGACAAATATTACCATTAGAAGAAATCAACATAGATAAAGAAGAAGAATAATTGAAGAGAATAACAATTAAAAATGCTAAATTAGATGTAGATAGTATACGTTATAACATATCCAGTAATTTTTCTAAAGATGCAATTAAAAAAACAGGGCAAATTATAGAAAATGTTAGAAAATATGGTGATGATGCTATAAAAAAATATACTTCTAAATATGATAAAATAGAACTAGATTCATTTAAGGTTAATAATAAAGAAATAGAAGAAGCCTACAATTATATTTCTGATGATCATATTAAAACTATTAAACTTATTAGAGATAGACTGATAAGAAATGAGGCTATTCTTTTAGAACATCTTAAAAAAATATCATATTTATATCCACAAAATGGAAACATACAACGCATTATTCAACCTATTTCTAGTGTTGGTTGTTATGTCCCTGGCGGAATTGCCAGATACCCAAGTACCCTAATAATGTGTGTAACACCAGCAAAATTAGCAGGAGTTAAAAGAATTGCAGTAATATCACCGACTAAGACAGATGGAAAAATAGACCCCCTTACTTTAGTTTCTGCTGATATTTGTGGAGTTAATGAGATATACAAAGTTGGAGGAGCACAGGGCATTGCAGGATTGGCATTTGGAACTGATAGTATCAAAAGAGTAGACAAGATTGTAGGTCCAGGTGGAATATATGTAACAATTGCAAAATTATTAGTTTCGAATATAGTATCAATAGATATGTTAGCAGGTCCTACTGAATTAGTAATTTATGCAGATGACAAATCTAATGCAAAATATGTTGCTTTAGACTTAATTTCTCAATCAGAACATAGTAAAGATACATTGTGTGGACTAGTAACTAATTCACATGAATTTGCAAAAAAAGTTGAAGAAGAAATTAATAGCATTTTAGCAAGAAAGATCTCACGTCAGGAAATAGTTACAAAGAGTCTATATGAAAATGGGTTTATCGCCATATCTGAAAATGAAGATTTAGCAATAGAATTTGTTAATGAAATAGCTCCAGAACATTTACAAATTATGGCCAAAAATGAATTAAAAATAGTTAAAAAAATTACATCAGCAGGACTTATTTTAATTGGAGAAAATACTCCATCTGCTGCAAGTGACTATTGTCTAGGATCAAATCATGTTCTTCCTACTATGGGATTTGGCAAATCGAGAACATCTTTATCAATATTGGATTTTGTTCGAATTTCAAATATAGTGCAAAGTTCAAAAAAAGAGATTAAGGAAATTGAACCTTTTGTCAAGATAATAACTGAAGAGGAAGGATTAATTAATCATTATAAAGCTGTTAAAGCAAGAGTAGTAAGAAACAGTTGAAATCAAAAAACAGAAGAAGATGATTGGTAATATATGGATAAATGGTTTGAATCAAAATTAATTGAAATAGGAAAACTAAATTGTTATATAAAACCAATAAAAAGTAAAGGATTAAAACTTGATGCAAATGAAAATCTTCTTTTAAAAAAAGATTTCATTAAAAAAATAGCTATTAAAGCTGTACAAAAAGAGGATTTAAGAAAATATCCCCTACAACAACTTGATAATTTTTATTTACAACTTTCAAAATATACTAAAATAGATAAAAAAAATCTAGCTATCGGAAATGGTTCAGATCAAATAATAGATTTAATCCTCTCAGCCTTTGGAAAAGAAAAAAGAGTAACTACCTTTACCCCTACTTTTTCTTACTTTATTGATAGATGCCAATTATATTCTATGAAAATAGACAAAATACCTCTTTTACAAGATAATTCTATAGATAAAAAAAAATTTATACAAAGCGCAAAAAAATCTGAAATAATATATATTTGTTCACCAAATAATCCTACAGGCAATCAATTCGATAAGGGATTATTAATAGATATATTTAAAAATCTTGATGATAAGTTAATAATTTTAGATGAAGCATATATAGATTTTGCTAATTACTCTTTTTTTTCTGAAGCAATTAAAAGTCAGAATATTATAATATTAAGAACATTATCTAAAGCATTTGGATTAGCAGGAGCAAGATTAGGTTATTGTATTGCTAATGAAAATTTTTCATCTATATTTAAGAATATTATACAATATCCCTATGCAATAAATAATATTTCTTTGAATATAGGAAATGAAATATTAAAAAATTCCAAATATATTGAAAAAACTATTAAAATTATTAAAAAAGAACGTAAAAGAATAATAGATTATTTAAACAAAACAACAAATAATGAGCTAAAGGTTTTTGAAACTGATTCCAATTTTATTTTTTTTCAGGTTTTTAATATCAATAAATATGAACGTATCTTAACTCAATTAAAAAATGATAAGATAGCAGTTAAAGCAATAGGAATGATAAAAGATAGAGAAGGAGGTCATATTAGGGTAACTATTGGTACAAAAATGATGAATAATAAATTTTTAAG
>DATFBJ010000350.1:0-2861 GCA_035253885.1 Nitrososphaeraceae archaeon | reverse complement strand
GAATAGCTTTATGTAGATGTGGAGCTTCAAAGAATAAACCTTTTTGTGATAGTACTCACAGCATAATAGGATTTTCAAGTAAGAATAATGAAGATAATAACAATAAAAATAAAATCAGTTCAAAAAGAAGAAAAAGTTATGTAGGTAAAAAAATAACAATTCATGATAATAGAAAGATCTGTTCTCATGCAGCTGAATGCATAAATAATTTACCTTCAGTATTTCGTTTAAATCAAAGACCCTGGATAGATCCAGATAAAGAAACAACAACAGAAAAAATTATTGAAACTATAAGAAAATGTCCATCTGGTGCATTAAGCTATTCTGTTGATGGTATTGAATATAGGGATTATGATGGAAAACCATTGGTTAAAGTAAGCAAAGATGGACCTTATTTAGTAAGTGGCGGAATAGAACTCATAATAGCAGAAGCAGAATTTCCTGAAGATGTATCAAGAGAACATTATACACTTTGTAGATGCGGTGCCTCTAGTAATAAGCCATTTTGTGATGGTAGTCATTCTACTATAAATTTCAAAGACGATAAAAACTAATTATCGTATTTGTTAGAATTGGATCAATTTGTAATTTTATTCCTTATTCATGAAAATCTAACACAAGTTATATACTTTGAACCAAGAGTATTCAAAATCTTAAATACTATTTCTATAATTGGATGAATAGAGATATATAAAAAGTGATAGTTTAAAATCTGTTAATGCTGATTCTTTATTACCAACATAATTTTTCCATACTGGTGATATTATTGAGTGGATGGAAAAAATCAACAACAGTCAGAATTGAAAGCAATCAACCAGCAATTCCTTACTATTCTTCTCTTCATCTAGCTGAGAGGATTTTAATTGTAGTTCTTCCGAAGTATGAAGGCAAAATGACAAATACTCAAAGATTAAAATTCTTGGACTAGATCAATCGCTTGCTCAGTATTAACAGGTAGGAAATTGATAAAAGTAAGAACAAGAAAAAATGTAATTGAGAAAATTGGTGATTTTTTTTGACTGGTAAAAATGACTTTGACTTGATATCAAAAATAGCAAATACAGATTTTCCAATACATTATCTAATTGCAAGACGATGGAGTGCAAGAGCATTTTCAACTAAAAAAGTAGAAAAATCAAAATTACTTTCTATTCTTGAAGCTGCACGATGGGCTCCGTCTTCACGTAATGAACAACCATGGCGTTACATAATTTTTACTGATGATAATCCAGAGAAACTTGATAAAGCAAGATCAGTCTTATTGGAGATAAACAATTATGCAAAAAGAGCTCCTATTTTAATTTGTGCTATAACAAAAAAAACTTATTCTGATAATGGAATTTATAATAGACTACATTTTCATGATTTAGGTGCAGCAAATGAAAATATGTTTCTTGAATCATTTAATCAAGGTTTAATTATGCATGAAATGGGAGGATTTAATAGAGATAAAGCTAGAGAAGTTTTCAATATTCCCGCTGACTATGAGGTTGGCATAATGATAGCAATAGGATATCAAGATTCACATGAAATATTACCTGAAAGATATAGAGAAAAAGCTAATTCTCCTAGGGAAAGAAAACCATTATCAGAAATTGCCTTTCTTGAAGAATTAGGAAATGGAATAATATAGATAACAGATTTCAAGAATTTAGTTCAAAGTATAAGTTACTTTATAAGCAGCCCAAAATTGGCTGAATGTTGTGGTTTTTCTAGAATGGTTGATTCAATTATAAAGCAATTAACTCAATCTCTAGAGAGAAAAGTAAAAGTGTCAAAACTTAATATTAAATAAAATTATGAAACATCTTCCATTAATAAAATTTAGAATGTTACTTTGATTCTTAGATTTAAAACCTATACTAAATATTTTTTACCTAATGAAATATTAAAATATATATTATGTTACAAAATCTTGTTACAACGAGAATTCGAATTACTCATAATTCATATTCTAATAATATCATTACCAATCTCATTTTTTGTTTCAAATAATAATATCAAGATTATTTATTTTATAAAAAGAATTTTAATGCATCCACCAATAGCTGAATTTTTGAAAATTTTTTATTAATCTAATAGAATAATTATTTATAGAGAGATATCCTTTTAAAATTAATTGAAAAGTTAACATCTAAATTAAGATTTTGTATTTACTAATAGTAATTATAATATTAAAATTATATAAAATTAAAAAATATCTTTATAATTATCCATAATAATAAGTAGATAATAACTGATAATGCTCAATTTTACTCATTTAACTTATACTAAAAAACATCCATATTTCTATTGTTTCCCATCTATATTGATAATTTTTCTTTGTATATGGTATTATTATTTTTTATTTTTTGTTAATTTTAATGCATTTGCCATATCTGTACCTCAATTTTCTAAACAAGAGATAAATTCAGGAATTCGAGACGGAATCCAAATATCAGAATATCTGCCTAACCAGATACCAACTGATTACAAATCTCCTCTTGATTTAGCTACTGATATTCAAAAAGTAACATATTACAGTGATGGTAAAAATCTTAATGCGACTCTCTGGCTTGGAAATAAAACTATTACAGATCCTGCAAAATTTGGTATTGTTGTATTATTATATGGCGCATTATTTGATATAGACAAAAATCCTGCTACAGGGAAATTTGGAGTCGACTTTCAACATGAAATTCAATGGAATAATTATTCCAAAAAATGGAATAATTTTATAATAGAACGACCATCAAAAGACTATTTTAGGACTGTTTTTAGTCAAGAAAACTATACAGGAATTCAAGAAAATGTTAATTTTGTATTAATATCTCAAGACTTGAAACATTTAACACTACCAGAATATTTTAAGGTACTATATT
>DATFBJ010000349.1:0-2138 GCA_035253885.1 Nitrososphaeraceae archaeon | reverse complement strand
TTCTTGTGTTATATTGAAGTGCTCTCCAATTATTGTTTCCTCCCCAATTAATATTAACTACTGTTCCGTTAAAATTATCTTCTTTTGCTCCAATTAATCCATTGGGTAATTCGTGCATACTAATAGCTGCCTTTACTCGTTGTTCCCATTTGTATATATCTTGTAATGTTCCACTAAATTCAATTTTTTCCATTTCTGATAGGTCTGGGTTATTAAATTTTGAAGCTATTCGGACTAATTCGCTTCGAACTAATCCATTTGTTTGTTCGTACTGTGTTACAAGATTAGTCATCTTGTATTAAGAGTGATTAACACAATTTAAATCTATTTGTAATTGCGCGTAAAAATGAGCAGTATGTCTCCACTGTTCTATTTGGTATTGGCAATTTTGATTAATGGGTTGATTTAATTGTTGTTGTTGTTGGTTTATGAGAATTTGCTGTGTATTTATAATGTTTTGAAGTCGCTCTTTCTCTTGAAAATTTTCCAAAAGTAATTGTTGTGTTACTTGTGCTATTTCTGGTAATGAGCTTTCGTTTATTCCATTTATAGCTGTTATTGGAGAAATTTGATTTATTGCTGGTAAGATTATATCTTTGGTTTGTTGTATCTCATTGGTTTGAATTTGAATTATTTCAGATTCATCCGTAAATTGCTGTTCCAATGATTCTATATCAGTGTCTATATTTATCAATTCCTCTTCTATTGATGATGTTTTAATAACATCTTCTCGTTTGATGATATGCATTAATATATTTCGCATTTGTAGTAACTTTGTTACTATATATGTCGCTTGATTTTTTAATATTTCCCATTGTTTTCTATATGGTACTTTATTATTAAACGGTATTCCCAATTGTTCCATTATTATGGGCATTTCTTGTTGGTATAATGTCAACAATTATGTTCCAGTTGACAGCATTACGGTCTTCATTTTGTCCAGTTGTTGGGTGTCCCAACATTTTTTCGAAAAATTCATTTTGTTTGTATGAATAGTTTCGTAATTTATCGATCTTTTTCATCAACATTTTCATTAACTCTTGATCTGATTTTTCAGATAGATCAGGTTCTTCATTGTAAAATTGTAACCATTCAATAATTGGTTGTCGTAGTGCCTGTATGCGATCTTGTAATTGTTTTTTGGAAATCATTAAAGATATTCTTTAATGTGAATATTTTTCAAATGTTCTGCTTTTATAGATATTCCTGCTATTTCTTGAACATTATATGCT
This sequence comes from Nitrososphaeraceae archaeon, assembly GCA_035253885.1. Classification (GTDB taxonomy): domain Archaea; phylum Thermoproteota; class Nitrososphaeria; order Nitrososphaerales; family Nitrososphaeraceae; genus TH1177. The sequence continues at coordinate 906 of DATFBJ010000349.1, read as the reverse complement.
TCTTCAATTGTAATTTCTTTTGTTACTTGATTTGGAATTGAACAATTACATAACCATGTAATTATTTCTGGTAAGTTTCTTACCGAAAACCAATTGATTCTATTATTAGAATTTTTGATAGCATTTTTGAAGTGGTCGTTTACAGAATTGTCATTTTTTACAATGAATATTCCAATTGCATTTTTTCCAAAATGTTCTGTTAATGCATCTAATGCTAATGCGTCTGTTGAAGATAGTTTCTCGATTGTATCGTAGCATTTACATTGTATGACGATTGGACAATTTACAAAATTAATTTTTGTATATCCAAATAAGTCTATGCCATTATCTCCAAAGATTTGTAATGCATAATTATCTGTATTGTTCATAATGTTATCAGATGATAACCATTTTCTTGCTTTGGATAATGTTATACATATCCCATGATCTTCTAAAAATTCTCTTACAAGTTCTTCTAAATGATCTCCTTTTTGGGATCCTTTTAAAAGACTGTTTTGATTAAACCAATCATCTTGGTCTTGTTGGTTCCAACCATTTTTAGTGTATAAACGTTCTGATGATGTAATGATTTTCATTATGAATTTGATTAAGTTTTGTAAAAATATTAAATATGTGAATTGTGGTGCAATTATTGTTTCTACCATGTCCACGCGTATCTATATTCGTCTTCGTTTTCTGGATTTTGTCGAAATTTGCTTCCTTTTATAATTTCTTTCAAATATGTTCGATCAGCTTGATCAATATTTCTTATCCTTCTTATTATTGATTCTTTATATGGTGAAACTACTTCCACAGTATCTTCCTTAAAAGTTATCCACCATGCTTTACAAAATTTAATATTCGTATCAAATAAATATTTGCTTAAAATATATTTTTCGCCAAATATTTGTCTTTGTTCGATATATC
>DATFBJ010000348.1:0-5420 GCA_035253885.1 Nitrososphaeraceae archaeon | reverse complement strand
AAAGGAAAAGATATACTGTATCTTGATCCCAATATTCGTTTCGTAACAATATTTGATACTACGGATGGCATGATTCTTTTTTCTGAACATAGGCCTGGAGTTACAAACTTACTAACAGCAGAACAAAGCAAACATTCTATTCAATTTTCAGTTAGCGCTTGGAAAATACGAAGTACCCTAGAAAAAAAGATCGGAAAAGGAAAATTTGTTCTTGCTGAATATGAAAGGATTAAACGTATAACTATGCCTCTAGATAATAATCATTTAGTTTATATAACTACTGAAGTTGGATGCGATGCTCTCAGTCTCATTGATAAGATTAAAAAAATTATCAATAAAAATAAATAAAAGAAGAAAAAAAGAAAACTATTAAAATAATAAATAAAGTCATTCTAAATAACAATTGATACTTTATTATATATTTTAAAAAATTTCTCAAATTACAATAAATTAGTTACAAAAAATTTAAAGTAACTTGAAAGTATAATAAATAAAATGAGAACTCTATCTAATAAATACTATCATAGTTAGATTCTTCCGTTCTCTATATTGATCTATGTCAATTTACTTTGAGCAATTAATTGTTAATAATTTACCAGAAGACCGAACCCTTTGATTTCTACTGGAACAATATTATTAAATTTTTTATTGTTTATTATTTTATTTAGATTTTTATATGAACTTCTTCAATTCTCCTTATAAGGGTTAAATTTACAATTTTAACACAATATCAATCTAATTTTGTTATCATTGGCAATTAACTTGTATGATAATTGAATAGAAAAGGAGAATGTATATTTTTTTCTATCCAATCTAATAATTTTTCTTGTTCTTGTGGTTTTAAGTCATTTATTGGAGAATTTTGATCACATCCTATTATGATATAACAATTATTACCAAAAATATTTTCTACATCTGCAATTTTTTCTAATAGAAATTTAATACTTTTATCTTCTATTGATATTTCTTTACTAATTGCTGTAAATGATAATCTATTTCTCATTTCTATTAATAGGTTAATATTAATTTCTTAATCAAAAACTTTTTCATTCTTTTAGAATTCATATATTTCATTAGTATTATTCAAAATTGCACTTTTAATCAACCCAGTAGCGAAGAAAAAGGGAGATAATTTAAGATAATGATAAATTAAAATCAATGCATATATAAAATGACTTTACATTCATTTTGTATAGCATAGATAGATTCTTAAGAGGAGTTTTATCTTGACAGTATAATTGGTATGTAAGGGAATATGTATACGTCATAAAGCAATAAAACCAAAAAGTGGACAACGTTATACAATAGGACAAAAACGCTGTCAGGTTTGTCAAATTTTTATTTATTGGCAAGGTCCATGGTGTCCTTGTTGTGGATATAGATTAAGAGGTAAACCAAGAAATAGCAAATTCAAAGAAATGATGTTAAATACAATTATTAAAAATTAAATTAGAATTATTTATCCATATTTAATTAAATATAGTTGTAGATTCAATAATGAAGGAATGTGTTACAATTAATAAATGCTTTTATCATTAGTTTTTTTATCTTTGGCCAATCATGGAAAAACTATCAACTTATCATCAACGTCATATTCTGAATCTTCTTATTCTATAAACCATATGATATTGTTCAGGCTATTATAAATTATCTATAAAAATTCTTATATACTGCTATCCCTATTGTTATTGTTAAAAAACTAATCTTACATCTCATTGGCCAATGCATGATAATGGATTCACTCATCTTTGGCCTTTGAGATTCCTTTTATCTCGTTTTAAATACTTGGTTATAACTATTTATTTATTGTAAAAACAAATCAGCATATACTTTATTATAGATAGTTTTAAGTTCAAATGTAGAAGTGGAGGCACAAATCTGCAACTTTCTAGCATTCACCTAAAATAGAAATATACTCTAAATATAATAAGACTCTATTTTTGATGATAAAATTCCAAAGGCATTTGTAAATATAGAATAAAGTAGAATTATATAACAATAATCAATTAATAAAAAGTAGCTTCTTGATATTAATTGATGGAATATAATTATGCTATTATAATAGTTCTAATTGCTATTATTTGTAGTATTTTCTTTTCATGGGTATACTTTCTTATTTATACTATAAAATTTCTAACAGAAGTCCCAAAACTACAATCTTTCAAAACCTCGAAGAATATGGTCTTTCCCAAAGTGAGTGTAATCCTTCCTGCTAGAAATGAAGAAAAATATATACAAAAATGTCTTAAAACTTTAGTTAAACAAGACTATTCCAATTATGAAATAGTTGTAATTAATGATTCTTCATCTGATAGGACAGGAGAATTAATTGAGAATTTTAGTGTAACAAATTATAAAGTTATTCATGTTAATGCAGAGCCAAAGCCTGATAGTTGGACAGGAAAGAATTGGGCTTGCTATCAGGGATATCTTAAATCAACAGGTGATCTTTTCCTTTTTACTGATGCAGATACTATTCATTCTTTTTACTCTATTTCTTTAGCAGTGAATCATTTGTTAGCTAATGATCTTGATTCTCTTACTGCAATACCCAAAATATTGGCAACTGACTTTTGGACAAAGATTACTCTACCTATACTCTGGACTCTTTCTTTGGCTAAGTACTCAGCACTAAAAGCAAATAATCCAAATAGCAAGATAGGATATTTCTTTGGTAGTTTTTTTATAATAACAAGAAAAACCTATGAGGCAATTGGTACCCATAAAGCAGTAAGAAAAGAAATTGTAGAAGATGGTGCCTTGGGAAGAAGAGTGAAAGAACAGGGTTTTAAACTTAATGTAGTTCATGGAAAAGACCATATACATGCGGTATGGGCAAGAGATCCTTCATCTCTTTGGCATGGACTTAAACGACTAATGATTTCTATATACAATCGAGAAAAAATAAATGCATATTTAATGGTGATTGCAACATTTCTTTTACTCTTACTACCTCTAATTGTATTGCCTTTTTCCATTAATATGGCATTACAACAAAGGCATATTACAGCTAATATAACTGACTTAAATCTAGTTTTGTTATTTCTAACTTTAACATCAATGTTATTGTTGATAATAACCAGTATATTAGAATTGAAATATTCAATACATCAAAATCCCTTTTATGCATTCTGTTTTCCATTAGCATGTTCTTTTGTATTTATTGCTTTTTTAGCATCTATAGTTAATTCTGGAAGAAAAAATGCTATTAATTGGAAAGATAGAAGATATACTATTAAAGAAAATGAGAATACAAGATAGATAATATAGTTTTAAGATAGCCATCAAAAACATCTCTAACATTTACCTGCTAACGCTTAACACCGTCAGTCCAACTAACTAATAGTAAAATGGGTATAATAAAAAATTGTTTAATATTATTCATTAAAATACCCAATAAAAATCTGAAAATTATTTTCATGTCAGAAATATCAATAACATACTAAAGCAAATTTACCAGGCTTATCAAAAAAAGTCTGATTTAATAAAATAATCGTTATCCTGAATATCATTTAGTAATTGTAATTTCATTTACTTTATAAAATATTATACTTAATATAGAAGAAACTGATAATCCAAAATAGAATTTATAATTACTTTATTAGTTATGTTATGATAATTAATACAAGAATTGGATCAAACAAATGGAAAACAATTCGAGATTTACATTAGAGGATTTGAAAGTGACTCACCCGAAAGTCTTGGAGAAAAAATAACAACATTTTTATCAGAAAATTCAAACTTGGAATTGAGAAATATAAAATATAGTTCATATGGGTTTCTTCATAATCTTAATAGGGAATCAAGTTATAGTGCATTAGTAATTTGTAGCAAGAGATAACTTTTTAATTTTATTTTATTTTTTTATAATTACAATTTTATTGGATAATAGATTCACCATATTAGTTATTATTGAGTTTTTACTATATTCAAATTATAATTGTATTTGTATTGCATAGTAACAATTTCAAAGTTAATAGCAAATAATTACATCCATATATTAAAGTTCAAAATTTATCTCAATTCTGTAAATCAATTAATTTAATTATTATATCTTATATTTAACTAAATTTAACATGCAATCAAAAATATATTTAGTGGTAATTATTTCTATTTTGGTATTTGCTTTAACTGCAAGAATGCCAACAGTATTTGAAATTGTATTATCACAAGAAGATGGAGGAGATACGGAAATAGGTGGTGAGCCAAAATTAGGTGGAGACACAGGAATGACCGAAAGTGATTTGGGAGGAAATGACACGGGAATGACCGTAAGTGATATAGAAAATGATACAGAAATTATCAACCGTCAATCTGATAAAGGTATTAGGATAGGTGGATGATAGCATTATTAAAATAGAATTTCAATAATTCTTTAGACAATTTTTATCGATTGTTATTTTATTTTCAATTTCAATTTATCTATTTTATTTCTTTTATCAGTTTAGTTTTTTCATCTTTCATTGAATATTCAAAACATTCTGATCAAATCAATAAATTATCATGTTGATGTGATACTATATATATTCCAACCAAAAAAAGAGAGAAGTAAAATTATTTATATTATAAATTTTTTTCTTTCTAATTGTTGTGTGTATATATTCTTTTACTTTAAATAACGGATTGATAAATGTATCAATATATCTTTTTTTTGTATTTTTTTCTTAATTAAATTATTATTTGAAATTCTTAAATTTTAGCTTGAAATTTTGTTGCTGCTTGTCTTTATAACTGAAGAAATTGAAAGGTTATCCATTTGCTATCTATTTAAGTTGATATCTTTATTAATCTATTTATAATAAATTATTTAAGATGTGTCTAGAATTATACGAAGATGTCTTTAATATTATTTTTTTGAATCTTTTCTATTTTAAAAGTAATTTAAATTTAGACGTTTAATTTAAATTTTTAAATTTATTATATGCTAGATAATATGACTAACCTGAGCATTGTTACTAAATATATTACTTTGTCTTCTCAAGGTGAAAATGATATTATTGATATTACAAATAATGTTAAGAGTATACTACTGGAATGCCAACTAAAAACTGGAATAATAACACTTTTTGTGGTTGGTTCTACCGCTGCAATTACCACGATTGAGTATGAACCAGGGCTAACAAAGGATTTTCCAAATATGCTAGAAAGAATTGCTCCAAAGCGAATTGAATATGAACATGATAAGACTTGGCATGATGGCAACGGTCATGCACATGTAAGGGCATCATTAATCGGTCCAAGCTTAACAATACCATTTATTAATGGTGAAACTTCCCTTGGAACCTGGCAGCAGATCGTCTTTGTAGAGTTAGATACAAGAAGTAGAGAAAGAAAAATTGTTGTTCAACTACTTGGTAACGACTAATATGAATAAAGTGATATTAGGCAAATTATTATTAAATAAACCCAAATCGCTTATT
>DATFBJ010000347.1:0-3086 GCA_035253885.1 Nitrososphaeraceae archaeon | reverse complement strand
AGCAGCGAAAGGCTCTCCCTCTATAGTGTGTAATGCAAGAGCATTACCAGCGAATGGAATAGAAGCTGAAGGAAAAGGTCCGCCGTATTGTGGAGTCAAAAGACTAATTGCCACTGTACCCTCTCCTAATGGAGCAGTAGCAACAGGACCATAAAATGCGTCAACTGCCGTATCGTTAGCAACGTTTTGTAAAATTACTACCTCTGTTGGTTTACTAGCAGTATATGTTAATGTTCCTTCATATATTGCACCATCATCTCTAGGAGGTAAAATTAATGCTAATTGATGACCTTCGTGTCCTGGTAATGGATCCTGTATAGATGTCAGTGTTCCTTGTTGAGCAAAAGATTCACCTATCGAAATTGTAGCGGCATCAGGCTTTTCTTTAGTGGCTGCTGCACCACTAGTAGCATTACCTGCTTGAGCACCACTTTCTTGTTGTTGAGCACCTGTAGCATTACCTGCTTGAGCACCAGTAGCATTTACTGTTTCAATTTCACTTTCTTGAGCAAAAACAGCGTAGTCATTAATTTGCAGATCAATTGTCAATATGGTTAAAAGAAATATGCTTAATATTGTCGATGTTATTGTTATCCCTTTAGACATCAAAGTAGGGGAGAAAACATTAAATTTAAAGTTTCCTCAATAAAATTCTCTTTTATTTTTCTTCTATTAAATTCAAAGATAACAAAAAAAGAAAAATATTTTAATAATAATTTTTAGTTTAAGTCTTTTTTATCAAAAAACAATTTCTAAAAAAATTAAATTAATCCATTTTCTCTACTGCTTCTATATGGCATTCATGTCCTCTATGTTGTTTATTTAATAATTCTGCCTCTTCATTGGTAATTGGAAATCTCTCAGTATTGAGATAATTTTCTCCACTTTTTTCTAGAATTACTTTCTTACATTGATCACAAATTAATTGAAGTATTATAGGCATAATTAAATAACATATACAATGAATATATTAGTTATTAAAAAAGAATTTATTTTATTTAAAAAATTTATTAATGGTGGACTTTAAGATTTGCGCATATTGTGGTGAAAAATTCTTTCATTTAGGATGGCCTCATATTGAAGGCGATTCTAATAGAGGAGTTATGAAAATTGAACACTTTTGCTGTGAAGAACATAAAGAATTATTTCTTAAATCAGAATCGAAAATAAATGATGAAAACTAAAAAACATAATAATCTATAATATTGTTAAATTATGCGTCTAATAAGAGATCGTAATTTTCCTGCAACATTGTCTTTTATTTTATTTTCTCCAGTTTTTGCATAACAGTCTTTGCAAAGCGCTTTAAGATTAGCAGGACGATTATCTTTTAATGATCCATTAATATGCGAAAAAAAGGGAATATCATGTGTGTTAAATTTAATAGAACAACCTTGACATCGATATCGTGCTCTTTCGAGTACTGTTTGTCGTATTCCCAAATTAATTTTTTGAAACTTTTTTTTATTATGGGTATTTTTTCCTGAATCAGAGTTAAACATAAGAGATCATATTACCAACCCTTAAAATTAACTTTTTCGAAAAGCGTCTAATTAGATTATATAAAAATTGATTGAAAATTATCTAATCTCAGAAATTACTATTTTTCCACGCATAATAGATGGATGCAAAGAACAATAATACTCAAATATTCCTGATTCTCTAGAAGCAATAGCTGTGGTAAAATCTTGATTAGAATAAAGATAGCCTGTATTAATGTTTAATTCATCAACAATAAAATCATGTCTAACAAAATCTTTATTTACAATAGTGATTTTTTGAGGAATATTACTATTAATATAAAGAGTAGGATTTGTTTTATTAAAAAAATTATTTTCAGCAAGTAATAAAAGACCAATAGAATTAATCTTTTTTTCTTGTTGTGGATTTAATAAATTACCAATACCCCATAATGAACCGACAATAATAAAGGAAATGACAAGTATTGCAATAATATTATTTATCATGATCGTTAACTTTTAAATTTCAATTTTTTGCTAACTAGACAATAAGATAATAAATAATTCAAATTCATTGTATTATTTGTAAATGATTTTTATGTCCCATATTTTATTCCTTTTGTAGTAATTGAGCGAAGCAATTCAATAACAGATAATATTGCTAAATAGCTTGTCTTTGGATTAGTAACACTAGGAACATTTTTAACTCTTACTATCAATTCTCCGAATTTTCCAATTACCTTAATTTCATGTTTATTAATACGAAGAGACGGATCTGCAATTACATTAACCTTTGTTTTTTCAACACCTATACTAGCAAGACCTAACAATGCTGCAACATTTACATTAGCAGGAAAATTTTGAACTGCCTCAATAGCTGATCCTTCAAAAATCAAGGTCCTTTTTTTAATAGAATCTGATGTTAAATTAGTTTTTTTAAAAAATGGAGAATCTTTAAGAGAATCTGGATTCTTTGTAGTTGTAAGGGTAACATAGCTTATTGAATTTCGAACACTTTTGATTGCATCTATACCAGCAATGGCTCCTGATGGAACATAAAGATTGATATCATTTTTTTCAATATTTTTTATCACTTGAGAAAAGAAATCAGGATTAGCAAAGGCACCAACACTCATAACTAATATGTCTTTTTTCAATAAAATAATTGGATTGAGATAACTTGTGAGAGCATTTTGAGAAGCAGCTTCGACTACCAGATCTACATCTTTGAAAGTATTAGACTTGAGGTAATCAGAAAAATTGTTAAAGATTAGCGGATTATTATTTGATAATTTTGACTTAAGAATTTCAGCATTCTGAACGTTAATATCAAGGAAAGATGAAATAGTTACATTTTCTACCATCATTCTATCTGCAGAAAGTGCAAGTTCACTTCCTATAGTACCACAACCTATTATCGATATATTCTTTTTCATGAATTGTTAATACAGATCTTCAATTTATCAATTAAATAGTTTCCTACAATCAATTCTAGATTAATTTTTTTGTATTCTAAAAATTTAAAGATCCCTTAATTATATGACATTCTTTTTGTCGATGAAAAGTACTTATATATGGTCTCATAATTAAATAGATATTTTTTTTGTTTTCTAAGCAGGAATCAAA
>DATFBJ010000346.1:0-15292 GCA_035253885.1 Nitrososphaeraceae archaeon | reverse complement strand
GCTCCAACTATTATTAAAATATCATTACTATTATCCTTAATTTTACCAATGATATCATCTACATTTAATCCATACATTGTAAGATGTATAACTATACCGCCATTTTTCTTCCAATTTAATATTACATTTCGCCAACCTTTGACTATTTCAATTTTAAAGTTTGATGCATAACCCCATCTATTATTTACATCATCAATTGTAGATTTTATATCATCATTAACATCAGTCATATATAGAATATTACAACCAAATGATCTAGAAACTAAGGCTACGTGTGTAGTTGTACGATCATCTCTGACTAATCTATGACCTATTCGAAGTACTGCTATATTCATTTTTTGAAATCATCACTATTTTGTATTTCTAAATTATTTCCATAAACAAACATGTCTATAATATTCAATATTTTATTTGTATTATAACCAGTCTTTGCAGATATAGGTAAAACAATATTATTTGGATATTTTAAACCTAACATTTTAGATTTTTCATATGCGTTATTTATTGTAGTTAAATCTACTTTATTAAGTAGATATACTATTTTTGTTGATGGAATTTGTAATTCATTTATTATATGAAGACAGCTATTTAGTTTTATTTTTATATTCTTGAGAGTTTGACTAATATCTATAATTAATAAAATCAATTGAGAATAAACAAGTTCATTTAGAGTGGATTTAAAAGCATCTATCATATAAGCTGGTAGCTTATTTACAAATCCAACAGTGTCTGATAGTAATACTTTTTGATTAGAATTTATATATAAAGCTCTAGTAAAGGTGGATAGAGTGGTAAACATTTCTTTGCCTACTGCTTTTGACTCTCCAGTTAATGAATTAAACAATGTAGTTTTGCCTGCTGATGTATAACCAACCAGAGAAATAGTTGGAATACCTTCTCTATTACGCTGAGTTCGATATAGTGACCTTCTTTTTTCTTCTTTTTCTAGTTTCTTTTTTAAAATACTCATTTGTGATTTAAGAGCCAATGTGTAAACATCCGCATCATATTTTCCCAAACCAAAAAATCCTGGTTGTTCACCGATTTTTGCAAGTTTCACCTTTTCTTTTATTCTAACCATTTCATATCTTAATTGTGCTAATTTAATTTGTATACGTGATTCTGATGTACTCGCTCGACGTTCGAATATTTCTAATATTAACCGTTCTCTATCGATAATATCTTTCTTACATAGACTTGCTAAATTATATTGTTGAGTAGGTTTTAATACTTCATCAAAAAGGATTATATCAATATTCAAATCATTTACTTGATCCTTAACCTCGTATGCTTTACCTTTACCAACTCCATATTTTGATTGTGTAATATGTTTCTGTTTGACTATTTTTTTAACTATATAACCGGCAGCCTCAGCCAAAGATAAGGCTTCATTAACAGATTCTTCAATAGGATAGGTTATTAAAAGAGCTTTTTTAAAATTCATAAATTAATCATCATTATTATTATTTTCAACAAGATTTTCGTATAATTGAATTCCTAGAACACGTTCCAATTTTTTAGACAAAATTTCGTTTGGTTTAATTCCGCCTGTTTCAATTTTTTTGTATAGAGTAATTTTTTCACTTATCTGATTAGCCACATTTTCTTGTGTTATTCCTTTTTTCATTCTAGCTTCTCTTATGATCTTACCAAAATCTGGTCGCAATACTTTTTCATCAATAATTTGAATTGTCTTGGGATAAACTTTAATAGGCTTTTTTTGAGGTACTGGAATGGATCTTTTTTTCGGAGAAAATATTTTTTTTGAAGGCTGATTTGGCTCATATGGTTTTCCACGTTTTGAACATGATAAACATACATTAAATATACTACCATCAATAATTACATTTTTTGGAATCTGAATGGGATTTCCACATAATTCACAGAATGAGGGCATAATATAACAATATTTAAACAAGAAATAAATTCTTTCTTTTCTCTTTCTACCTAACTCATTATTTACAGTAACTATATTTTAAAATTTCAATTAAAATGATTCTTATGAAATTTCTAAATAAAATAAATAATGAGGGAATGAATCAAATGATTTCCTAATAATATATGGAATATACATAATATACTATTGATATGAAATTTTGTAATAGTAGTTAAAATTGATTTTAACACAACTAATTTTCTTTTAAATAATCTCCTCGCTTGAATGAATAATTATATTAAAGAAAAAGCAATAAATTTTCATATAAGAAATATTTTATTAGATAACTACAGATATAAAAGAGATTGAAACCTTTACCTTTAAATCCTCGACATAAACTGATTAATCACATATATATACTTTTTGATACAAATGTAAATGAAGAATTTCCATCAGAAATACAATGCGAATTCTCTAAGAGAACGGGCAGAATTAAAAATTTTTCGATAGGATCGAACTTGTTTGCTACTTTACGTAAAGATGGAGGACTTGCTCTCTCTATCTTTGGAGCAAAAATGATGGTAAAATATACTCAATTTAGAGAAAATTGTGTCATTCCAAAAGATGAAGCAATACCATTCATTAGTGAAGGAAGATCGTTATTTTGTAAACATGTAAAATGGTGTGGAAAAAATGTTAAGAATGGATCGGATGTAGTAATCATAGATAATAGGAATGAAGTATTAGCTGTAGGAAAAGCGATTTGTGGAAATAAGATAATGGAAAAATTTGATTATGGTGTAGCAGTAAAAATTAGAGAAGGAATAAAAAGTAGAAATACTAAACAATATCAGAGATAATTGATATGATGCGTGGAGGAAATAGAGAAATGAGAAGGATGCTTGGAAAGATGGGTTTAGAGATGAATGAAATGGAAGGAATTGAGGAAGTGATAATAAAAACTGATACTAAAGAAATGTATCTTATAAAACCACAAGTAGTTGAAATGAAAGGAAAAGACAATACAATTTTCCAAATTATTGCTACAGATATTGAAGAAAAACAAAGAGAAATTCCATCATTCAAAGAAGAAGACATAGTCTTGGTGATGCAACAAGCTAATGTAGCGAGAGAAAAAGCTATTCAAGCCTTGACTGATTCTAAAGGTGACATAGCACAAGCTATTTTAACTCTAACCACATAATGAACTATAACACTAATTTTAGAATAAAAATATATTAATCTAAATAAATATATATTTTTGATTACATCTATTTCATTTTGAATAAATGAATTTCATTTACTTTTAATTAGAAAATAATAATTGTCAATGTTAATTAAAAGTCCAATACTAAATATAGTATCTAGTATCATAATTTAGCAATTAGATAAAATTATTTGACAATAATAATATATGTCTAAAATAATAATTACCAATTTAGTAATAAAATTCTGCTCTTATATACTCCACAGCAACAAATGATTCTATCTGCTGACACATATTATAAAGAAAGTTTTTGCTACATAATAATCACATATCCAAATAAAAGTTTAATCAATATTTATTGCAGCATTAATGTACATTGATGAATAATTACCATATATTGTACAGTACTATGCATATCAATAATAAATGCTGCTCTTCATTAATTCAATGATGCTTTTGTAACCATCCTATAGAATGAAAATAAGCTTTTTCTATATGCTTAATAATTATTGCCTAATAAATTGCTAAAAGGGTAAATAAAGAAAAGTATTAACTAAATCTTTAATATTTAATTTTATATTCAGAAAAATGTTTATAATATTTATAATTTATTTATTAAATATACAAGGATTATTTTGAAATTTTTAAAATTCAACGGTTATACTATTTATTGTTGTTAATTTAATTTTTATATCATTTGATATATTCTTGATAAACAAGTAATGCTGCAACTGTTTTACAATCTATAATTTCACCATTAATACACTTTTTTAATGCAGTTTTCAATCCTATTTTTTTTAATTTTATATTTTCATCATCATCGCTACCTTGTTTATCACTCATTTTTTTTAAATTGGTTACTAAATAAATGTACATTAATTCAGTATCATAACTAGGTGCTAGATACCATTTAGTCAAAAAAGATAATTTACCTGTATAACCTGTCTCTTCATACAGTTCTCTTCTAGCAGCCTGTTCTTTTGTTTCTCCATTTTCTATTCTTCCAGCAGGTATTTCTAATAGAGTCTTTTTTGCAGGATGTCTATATTGTGTAATTAGAAGAATATTGGAATAATCAATTATAGGAATAAGTCCGACTGATGGAGAATGTTCAACAATTTCCTTTTGAATTTTTTTGTTTTGTAAAATAAATTCATCTTTTCTAATGGATATTTTTCCGATATAGACTCTCTTGCTATGTAATAATTTAGCTTTGTTCATTTGATTCAATTATAAATTGAGAATATTTTTCTTTAACGTAAATATACTTTTTCCTCATCTCTACTTTTTAGATTTTTATATTAAACTATTTTATCTGTTATAAATAAAATTTCAAGTAAGATAATTTATATGATATATTTGTTTAATTTTAATATAGATGAAATACATTGACGGCGAAGGTAATATCCTTATTCCTAAATCCGTCAGACCTATAATTGATTATACTGAAACAAATCTAGGAAATAAGAAAGGAGCAGAGAAACAATATCGATATGGGACATTACATATTAGAGAATATGAGAATTACTATAGTGTACATATTGATAAAGTTGATCCAAGAATTGATCCCATTGGACATCTCTTAAAAGATGCTCCAGAATATATCATATTTGGGATTATGGCTAGCATGATTGGTCTAAAAGTAGGTGCAGCATTTTATAAAAAGAAAAAAAGAAATGATAAGGATAATCAATTAAAAGCTTTACCACTAGGAATTTTTAGTGGTATATTAGTTGGAACTACAACATATATTACAACTTCTTATTTGCATAACTTTATTAGAAAATCAAAATTAAGAAAATATAAGTAGATTTTTTATTATTGTTTAAAGATTTATTTTTGAAATGACAAATAAGAATAATTCTAAATTTAAATTAATAAAAATTATAATAAAATTATTACCAATAATAATCAATTTTAAGAGAGATAGAAAAGAGTGGATAAAACGTGAAGGGAAAAATATAGATGAAAATAGATATAGAAAAAATGCACAAAAGGCCTTAAAAGTTTTCATTCAACTTGGACCCTCGTATATAAAATTAGGTCAATGGCTATCTTCTCGTTCAGATATATTACCGCAACCATATTTAGAAGTATTTGCTACTTTACAAGACGATGTTCCTGTAGAACCTTTTGAAAAAGTAAAAAAAATAATTGATGAAGAATTAGGAAATTTAGAAGAAAATTTTGATTATTTTAACAAGGATGCTTTTTCTGGAGCTAGTTTAGGACAAGTATATCATGCCAAATATAATGGAAAGGATGTTGTAGTAAAGATTTCAAGGCCAGGAATTGAACAAATGGTAGATGAAGATATATCATTATTAAAAAAATTGATTCCATTAGTTACTCGATTTATTGATCCTAATTTATCATTTTCAGTAGAAGGAATGTTTTCTCAATTTACTGAAACTATCTATGAAGAAATGGATTACATAAAAGAAGCAAAGAATCTATTGATAATTAAAAAAAATCTAGCTAATGAGAAACAAGTTATAATTCCTAATGTAATACTTGATAGAACTTCTAAACATATTATAACTACAGAATATGAGCCTGGAATAAAGATAACAGATATAGAAACATTAGATAAAAAGGGTATTGACAGACAACAATTAGTAATATTAATACATCATGTATTTTTCAAGATGTTATTACGTAATAATGTTTTTCATTCTGATCCCCATCCTGGAAATATAGCTGTCAAAGATGATGGTTCAATAATTCTTTATGATTTTGGAATGGTTGGAAGACTGGATAATGAAACTAGATTATTGTTGATTAGATTATATCTAGGTTTGATTGATAAAGATCCTGTAAGAACCGTTGATGTATTATATCAACTTGGAACATTAGATTATACTACTAATAGAAATATTATAGAAAAGGCTATTGAACTAAGTATTAGATCAATGCATGGAAAACACGTAGATAAAATGGAGGTAAAATCTTTAATGGATTTATCAAATAAGACTTTAAGTAAATTTCCTTTTAGATTGCCAAAATATTTGGCTCTATATATGAGAATGACGTCAATTGTTGAAGGCATTTATAATCAACACCAAATAAAATTCCAATTTGTAAAAGTTCTTTCGAATTTATTTGAAAAGGAAGGATTAATTAAAGAAGCATATATTGAAGAAATAAAACATTCTTTTCAGAAATTTGTAAAAAATATAGAAGCATCAGCAAATTTATCACAAAATATAAAAACATATTTAGATAATCAAGAATCAAATATTAAGAAAACAGATAGACTTTATGCATTTTTAGGTAAGAGTATTTTTGCATCTGCATTATTTATTGGATCTGGATTTTTATTTTCATACAATCCTATAATTTCATCTATAGGTTTTATATGTTCAATAACACTATTTGTTTTTAGTATTATAAAAAAATGACTTTTAGATCGTAATATATATTTTTAATAATATTATTAAAGAGTAATTAAAATAATATATTTTTTATTATATAATTTTTCTTTTTATATCCTCTTAATTTTTATTTTAGATGAGTTTATAAAGAATAGGTTATGGATATAATGTTGTTTTTCTTTTCAGTATTTAGTATCTTATCTCTTTCCGAATCAACAACATCTTCTTCAGCATTTATTGTTCAAGATTTTGCTGTTATAATGATTATTGCTGCTATTATGTTATTTTTAACTCATAAATTAAAACAATCCATGGTCATTGGTTATTTAATAGCAGGAATGATTATTGGTCCATATACTCCACCTTTTACTTTAATTAATCAGATAGAAACTGTCAACATATTTGCTGAATTAGGTATAATAATGCTTCTGTTTGTAATTGGTATAGAATTTCCTATAGCAAAACTCAAACAAATAGGTAAAATTTCAATGATGGTTGGATTAACAGAGTCAATTGGAACTATGATTATAACTTTTTTTGTTGCCCAAAGATTAGGATTTGCTACTTTTGATTCAATGTTTTTAGGATTAGCCATGTCTATTACTAGCACTGTAGTAACTATCAAGGTATTGGAAGAATTAGGAAAAATAAAAGAACGAACATCAATGTTAATACTAGGAGTTTTAATAGTTGAAGATGTTGTGGCTGTGTCAGCTTTAGCCATATTACAATCTATAGCAGTTGCTGGAACAAATACTGAAGAAATTGCAATTTTTCCTATATCAATATCTATAGCTATAGCAGTAGTTTTTATTGGAAGTATACTTGTACTTGGTTCAAAATTTTTACCTAATATAATAGACAAAATAGGAAAAACAAACGATTATGCTCTTCTTTTGATAGTAATATTAGGACTTGCTTTTGGTCTATCATTCATTGCTAATATGTTAGGTTTATCAGTTGTAATAGGTGCATTTTTAGCTGGAGTTTTAGTGGCTGAATCCAGAAGTGCCACAGTGGCTAAAGTTATTACTATACCACTAAGAGATGTATTTTCTGCATTATTCTTTGTATCAATAGGAGCCTTGGTTAATGTTGCACTTATTCCATTATATATAGTTCCTGTAATTATATTAATATTAACAGCTTTTGCTGTAAAATTACTTTTAGTTTTAGCTATATTGTCAAAATCCAAATTTGACTATACTGAGAGATTAAAAGTAGGTTTAGGATTGGCAACAGCAAGAGGTGAAATGTCTCTAGTTATAGCAAAGGGTGGACAGGATGTAGGTGCAATTACTTCATCTATATTACCAATACTAAGTGTTGTTACAATAATTACATCTTTTGCTACTCCCTATATACTAAAGTTTGCAAATAATATACGATTTTCTAGTTCAAGCAATCAAATTGACAATAAGACTGATAATGAAAATGAGAATAAAGTATAATAAGTATCTATAATTTTAAGGGACACTTTAAACTATTTAACTTCTTAAACTATAAATAATAATATGCTAAAAAATTAAATCATATTAAATTTTTTTATTAGTTTTTATAAAATAATATTTTTATTCATTTGGACAATAAAATTTCTATTTGAATTTATATAGAATACAAGGCATATAGTTATAATAATATTAATTATATATAAGTTATTTGAATATGAAGTATCAGTCAGATAAAATAGGACTATGATAGAAGAAGAAAAAGAAGAAGAAAAAACATGAATGATGAAAAAATTCAATAGAGATAAGCATAAGAACCAATTATAGTAACTATATAATTTTTTACTGATTATAATGGTATTATTATTTTAGTTATTTGTCCTTAATTTATAAATTATAAATATAATATAATCAATTATAAATTTAGATATTTTAAAATTTAAACTAACTTTTATGTCATATAAGATGTGATCTAGACAACTATTTAATTATCATTTTTATCGAAAAAGGATTTAAATGAGTATAGTATATTATAAAGAGTGTCTCCTGGAGAAAGAATTAACGATAGCCCACGTCATTTTATGATACTTGATGCAATTGCTAGAGGAATACAAGATCTAGATAAAATTGCAAAAGTTCTTAAAATGAATAAGGAAGAAGTGGAATTAATAGTAAATGATCTTTCAACTCAAAGACTAATAATAAGAAAGGAGAAGAGAGGTATTTTTGGTAACAAAAAAGTTAAAATATCTATTACAGATACAGGTATTAGACTTTTAAATTCCAAAAAAGAAGAATTAGAACAGAAATGGCGTCAAGCTCAAAAGATGTATAATAATGGGAAAGGAAATAAAGCTCAATTGCAAACATACATGGAATCTAATAGAGCATGGGTTCCATTAATGATATTTTCAGGAATAATAGATGTTCTATTCCTTATGACTATGATGTCTTTTTTAGGAATGGCATTAAATCCCATGGAACAATCAATGGTAGATGAAAGTGGAGCAGAAGGAGCTGCAGGTGGAGAAACAGGTACAGAACAGGCTAATACCGGAGGAGGGGAATCAGAAAGTGGAGATATGGGAGATTTTGGAGGATTTGATGTTGGAGGATTTGGAGATTTTTGACTTTACACAAAGTATTTTACAATATCAATAATCTAATTTAATAAATAGAAACCATTGTTATCTAAATTAGTATTTATTTCTCAATAAAATTTAAATTAATTTAATTTAATTTTTAAGATCGTCTATTGTCTTTCTTCTTGCATCATAGACAATTTTATTATCATTATCAGACGTGGATGAGACTATATTAGTATTAATAGAATCGGCATTAGTAGAAGAGTTTCTAACTAAACTATATACATATTCTCGTAGTCTTTTAGCTCTCTTTAATTTACCTTTTGTAACATATCTAGCAAGATAAGTAGATATAATACTTAATTTGATTGTCTCATTATATTTTTTGTTATAAATATTAACAATATCAGATGAAGTAAATGTATTATAATAAAAAGATTGCTCAATTATATTCCAGATCTTTGAATCAACAGATAAAGTATTATTATTCTCTTGAGGTGAGTTAATTATTTTATCCACTGAATCTGAATGTACAAGCTCCATAAGTTCAATAATTTGTAATATCTTTTCCTTTGAAAAATTGCCTTCTAATGACAGATTATACTTACCACCTGCATCATCTTCCAATTCAATCTTTATTTTCTTCTTCTTAGAGCTCAAAGTAAAAGATCTTTATTTTATAATCCTCTTATCATTCTTATATTTGGTACTAAATAAATTCTAGGTAATTACTAAACTTTTATTGACATATTTAATAAAAATCTAGAAACCTCACATGGTTAAACCTATCGTATATATAAATTATTCAAATGATTTAACAGAATATTTAATTTTTAGAATGATTAAAATTAAATTTGAAATTACACCTATTGCATTTCCCCAAATAATTATGAGATCATCAATAATTATCCCATAAATTACATACAGAAATAATCCAACTGTTAAATAAAATATAAGCCAAAATGAAACATCATCCATTTTTTTTGTTTTAAATCCCTTTATTATTTGCGGAATGCTACTATAACGAGTTAAAATTGTAGCTGCAATACCTATTATGAAAGCTAATAGACTTGATGAATATAAAAAGGAAAACTCCATTATTATCCATAATAGTAATTATAAGGATATTTTATTGATATGGAAAAATTTTTTAATTAATGATAAAAAAGAAAGACTTGAATTTTTAACTAGTAAAGATTTAAAATATTTATATTAAAATATTTCAAGTTTTTATATCTAGTAACAAAATATTTATATTATAATTAAATAAAAAAAGTATAGGTATATGTTATTGAATATCAATCTATATTAATTTGTAACCCTTTATTAGTTAAATTTTTCTTTTTAAATGTAATTTCTAGTATTCCATTTTTATAATGGGATCTTCCGCTTGACGGTTCGACAAATTCTGGAAATTCAATTTTTTTATAATATCGTCTTTCTTCTACTGAACTTAAAGATTCTATAGTTAAATTAGTTTCATCAGCATATAATTTGATATTCTCTTTTGCAACTCTTGGCAATTCTGCGACAATCTTTATCTCTTCTTTTCCATTTATTATATCAATCAGAGGTTCCCTTTCTTGTTGTGTATCATGAGAGCTGTCAGTGATTGAATGTGAGAAAACATCAACATTTCCAAATTTTCTTATTATTGGTTTACCATCTTCACCAATTTTAACTGAATAACCATATACAATAGGACCAAATTCTTTTACAATTGACCCATCATCTAATTTATGTTCTTTTATGAATTTTTTTGGAACTGGTTGTTCAAAATTCTTAAAAGCTTCGTCCATCAATTTTTCCATTTCACGCATCATACTATTGATATCAGGAAACCAATTCGTTGATATTTTCCTTCTAAACCAATCATCAAAGGGATATGTCATTTCAATTTAGGTTAAAATCATTATGTATATTAAAAAGTTACTTGTAGTTTGCAAATTCTTTATTTAATTCTTTCAAAAGAAGTCTCTGTTTTTCTGTAATAGTTTGAGGAATTTTAACCTGTATCCTTACTAATTGATCTCCTTTACCATATGTTCCATATCGTGGCAATCCTTTTCCTTTGATCTTTAAAATCGTGTTTGCTTGAGTTCCTGCAGATATTTTTAATTTCTCATAACCATGTAAAGTTGGAATTTTTATTTCAGTTCCTAATACTAAACTAGGATAATCTAGATTTAGATTGTATAATACATGGCCATCATCTAATCTTTCAAATAAATTATGAGGTAAAACATGAAGTCTGATTAAGAGATCTCCTGGCGGACCTTGTTCTGAATATTCACCTTCACCAGTTAATTGCAAAGTCATTCCATCTTCAACTCCAGCAGGAATATTTATCTTTATTTTCTTATTTTGTTTTATTTTACCTGATCCTAGACAACTATTGCAAGGTTTATCAATTACTTGACCTTTTCCACTACACGCTTGACATGGTTCTAACGAAATAAATGTTGAAAAACGATTTTGATTATAAACTCTACGAGTTTGACCTTGACCATTACAAGTATTGCATATACGTGGTTTAGTTCCATGCGCAGCTCCAGTTCCACTGCAATTATTACATTTTTCAAATTTTGGTAATTCAATCTCATCTTTTTTCCCTTGTAGAACATCTTCTAATGAGAGCTCCATATCATATAAAAGATCTCTGCCTTTTCTTCTATTGCCACCTATATTGAAACTAAATCCACCGAATGGATCAGATCCTTCAAATCCTCCTCCTCTACCTCCAAACATTTGTTCAAAAATAGTTTTCGCAAAGCCACCAAAACCCATATCTCTAAAGATCTCTTCAAAGTTTGCTTCAGATCCCCTAAATGCATCTTCAGGACCGACATGACCATAAGTATCATATCTTGTTCTCTTTTCATCATCAGATAGAACTGCATAAGCTTCAGAAATTTCTTTGAATTTTTCTTCTGCACCTGGCGATTTATTCCTATCAGGATGGAACTTTAAAGCTAGTTTTCTGTATGCATTTTTAATTTCATCTTTACTAGCATTCTTTGATATCTCTAAAACTTCATAATAGTCTCGCTTGTTAGTCATTAATTATGATCCCGTTCCTGTAATAATTATATTAATAAAAAATGATTATTTTTATCTTTTGATATAGATTAGGAGGATCCAGTTGATGAAGATTTATCTGTAGTAGTATTAGCATTTGCTCCTGTACTAGTTTCACTCTGATTTGTAAATCCTCCAGTATTTGTTGTTGATTCACTACTATTACTACCACTACCCCCTCCTGCTGTTGCTGCTGTTGCTCCAACTGTTCTATAAATTTCGGTACTTACTTCAGCCAGTAAATCCTTTATTTCTTTAATTTTGTTCTTTAGATTTTCAATATTATTACTAGCAATGACTTCTTTTAATTCTTGTACTGCCTTGTTTATTTTTTCTGTTTGTTCTGGTTTGATTTTATCTTTGAAGTCTTGAGTAACTAATTTTTCTGCAGAATAGACAAGATTATCTGCTTCATTTTTAATTTCTGCTTCTTCTTTCTTTTTCTTATCGGCTTCAGAATACTGTTCTGATTCTTTCTTTAATTTTTCTATTTCATCTTTAGATAATTTTGTGGTTGCTGTAATAGTTATTTTTGCTTCTTTAGAGGTGCCTAAATCCTTCGCAGTAACATTTAGAATTCCATTTGCATCAATATCAAATGTTACTTCAATTTGAGGGATTCCTCTTGGGGCAGGTGGAATTCCTGTAAGGTTAAAAGTTCCTAATGAGACACAGTCTGCAGCCATAGGTCTTTCACCTTGTACTACATGGATGGTAACTGCAGATTGATAGTCCGCTGCAGTCGTAAAAACTTTACTTTTTTTAGTAGGAATAGTTGTATTTCTTTCTATTAGTGGCTCTTTAAGACCACCTAAAACTTCAAGTCCTAAAGTTAGTGGAGTAACATCTACAAGTAAAATATCTGTTGAAACATCTCCTGCTATAATAGCTCCTTGTATTGCAGCTCCCATAGCCACTGCTTCCATTGGATCAACTCCTCTTTCTGGTTCTTTACCCATTATTGTAGCAACAAATTGTCTAACTATGGGCATTCTAGTTGGTCCTCCAACCATAATAATTTTATCAATATCTGTAGGAGTAAGTTTGGCATCTTGGATTGCTTGTAACATAGGACTTCTACATCTTTCAACAATTGGTCTTAAGAGTTCTTCCAGTTTTGCACGTGTTAAGTTAATTACAAGATTTTTAGGTCCAGTAGAAGGATCATAAGCTAAAAATGGAAGATTAATTTCTGTTGATACAAGATTGGATAATTCTATTTTTGCTTTTTCAGCTGCTTCCTTTATTCTCATCATAGCAGCATTATCATTTCTTATATCTAATCCTGTTTGTCGTTTAAATTCTTGTAAAATATATTCAATAATAGCATTATCCATATCAGTTCCTCCAAGTTGAGTGTCGCCTGATGTACTTTTTACTTGAAATACTCCTCCTCCCATTTCCATAATAGTCACATCTAGCGTTCCTCCACCTAGATCAAAAACCATAATTTTCAAATCTTTTTGAATTTTATCTAACCCATAAGCAAGTGAAGCAGCTGTAGGCTCATTGATAATTCGTTCTACTTTCAATCCAGCAATTTCCCCTGCATCTTTTGTAGCTTGTCGTTGATTATCATTAAAATAAGCTGGTACAGTAATAACAGCTCTATCTACCGTATCTCCTAGAAATGCTTCAGCATCTTTTTTTATTTTTTGTAAAATAAATGAGGAAATTTGTTGTGGAGTATAATTTTTTCCTCTTACATTAAATTTAAAATCAGTACCCATCTTTCGTTTAGCAGCAAAAACAGTTCCTTCAGGATTAGATATCATTTGTCTTCTGGCTGGTTCTCCAACTAAGAGATCACCTGTATTTGTAAAGGCTACTACAGACGGAAAAGCTTTTCCACCAACAGAAGTACCTTCTGCTGCTTGTATGATTGTAGGTTTACCCCCTATCATTGCTGCTGCTGCGGAATTACTAGTTCCTAGATCAATACCAATAATTTTTCCCATATTTAATAATCACCTATAGATTAGTTTGATTCATCTATATTATTGTTCATTAATTTTTTTTTCTTTTTGGATATTTCTACAAGACTAGCTCTTAAAACTTTATCATTAAGCATATAACCCTTACGTATTTCATTGGTAATAGTATTTTCTGGAAGATCATCATTATATGTGAAGCTGATTACATCATGTTTGTTTGAATCGAATATCTTTCCTATTGTTTCAATTGGTATTACACCTTCAGATTGCAAAATATTATCTAAATTTTTAAAAATACCATCTAGTCCATTTATAAAAACTTCATCAAGATCTTTATTCTTTTTTATCATATCTAATGCTCTCTCATAATCATCTCGTATAATTAAAAATCTAGAAAGAAGATTAGCTTTATCTGATTCTATAGTAGAAGTCATTCGTTTTTCTATATGTTTTCTATAATTGTCAAAATCTGCCATCAAATATTTTAATTTATTGAGATTCGTCTCTGCTACTTTTTTTGTTTCTTCTAATTCAATTTTTGTTTTCTTTAATTCTTCTTTTAGATCAGTGGATTGTTCTTTCTTTAATTCTTCTTTTAGAGATTCGCTAATATTATCAGTGGATTGTTTTTTACCTGTTTTTATAGAATTATCAGTATTATTAACCATACAATTTATTCAAATGGATAAACCCCGATAATTAGATATCGTTAAAATAAACAAATTTGAATTTAAAATAAAGTCAAAATTATATAGTATCAGATAAATTAAATATAGAATAACTATAAAAACAACTTATGTCAGTTCCAGAAGATGATGATGAAATTTCTGCAATTATGAAAAGAAAAAAAGAAATTTTTGAACAAAAATTGAAATTTATGAATGAACTAAAAAAAATTAACAAGCCTATAAATCTGACTGATTCAAATTTTGATATAGAAAAATCAAAGTATCCTTTATTAGTTATAGATTTTTGGGCAGCATGGTGTGGTCCATGTAAAATGATATCACCTATTATAGAACAACTAGCAGAACAATATTCTGGAAAAATAGTATTTGGTAAGGTCAATGTAGATGAAAATCCTCATATATCACAAAGATTTGGAATTCAAAGTATTCCAACTTTAATGATCTTGAAAAAAGGGCAGGTTATTGATGTAATGATAGGTGCATTACCAAAAGGACAAATTGAAAATAGATTAAAACAATATATGGAATAACAAACTTCTAAATATATTTAGAAACGAAAATTAAACAATTTTTCAGTGATAAAATCATTACAAGATAAAAT
>DATFBJ010000345.1:0-9439 GCA_035253885.1 Nitrososphaeraceae archaeon | reverse complement strand
TATCTCATATTATATACATGAGTTGTAAAATGTATTGGGACAAATTATATAAAAAATAAAAAGAAAAAGTGAAATCCATTCTCAACAAAAAGAACACCGAGTAAAATCGAACTTAACTTACAGTTAAACTTTATTAAACAATATTTACCTCTAAACCATGTAGAATGCATATCTTATCACTAATATTTGATTTGTGCATAGGTCGGACTGTGCTAGGAATGTTAGCATGGCTGTTTAGAAAATAAAAATTAAAAAGAAAAAGGTTATAGGTCTAACGTTGCCCATTAACATAAATTTATCCTTTATAATTCACATTATTTTATGATCATGATTGAAAAAACTTCAACATTTATTGATTGTATTAGATAAAATCCTTCTATATCCAATAAATGACTATAGTGGTTCTCTATGTTCATCTTATTTTAGTCATCTCTAAAAAATTCAACTATTACAACTTTATATTCAAAGAATCTTTATCTATCATGCATAGGTCAGATATATTTATGTTTAATATTACTAAATAGTGAATAAGTTAAGTCCTAATGCTATAAGAAAAACTATTTCATTATTTTTAGCCTTTATTTTAATAGCAGGAACAATTGCTTCAATCTTTCCCTTATCATCTTTTATGATAGTAAGTGCACAAGAACAACGACACCCAATTATCAATGACCCCACTCTACAAGCAGAAATATTTGCTGAGGGATTATCTTGGCCCACCAGCATGGCATTTCTAGATTATAACAATATTTTGGTATTAGAAAAGGATCAAGGGACTGTACGACTTTTTTCAAATGGTATTTTGCAAGAAGAGCCAGTATTGAAAGTAGATGTAGATACAAAGGCTGAACGTGGACTTTTGGGAATTGCTATAATGAATAAGGATGCGGTATTTCTATATTATACAGAATCCTCTAAGGATAATGAACAATTAAAGAATAAGGTTTACAAATATCAATGGAATGGAGAAAGACTTGTTAATCCTATCTTGATTTTAGATCTACCTGCAACTCCTGGCCCCGATCATGTTGGTGGTAAATTGGCCATTGGACCTGATAACTACCTTTATGCAGTAATAGGAGATGTTAAACGCGAAGGTAAACTTCAGAATTTTATACATGGCCCCGATCCTGATGATACTGGCGTCATACTGAGAGTAAATCCAGATGATGGCTCTCCTGCTCCGGGTAATCCTTTTGCAGATAATAATAATGAACTATCATTGTTAAACAAGTATTATGCTTATGGAATCAGAAATAGTTTTGGAATAGCATTTGATCCTATAACTGAAACTTTATGGCAAACTGAAAATGGGCCTAATGAATATGATGAAGTTAATGTAGTTAAACCAGGTTTTAATAGTGGATGGCAGCAACTTATGGGTCCCATATCCAAAAGTGATATTACCAAAGATGATTTGGTTAATTTTCCAAATTCTAAATATGCTGATCCTGTATTCAGCTGGTTTCCATCTCTTGGAATTACTGATATTGAATTTCTAAATTCATCCAAGCTTGGAGAGAAATATGCTAACAATATTTTTGTTGGAGATATTGGAGAAATAACTGATGGATATCTCTATTATTTTGAAGTTAATGAGGACAGAACAGGAATAAAATTTGATAGTAGTAGTCAGATAGGACTAACTGACCTAGTCGCTGACAACGAAGAGGAAATCTCTGCAATAGCACTTGGAACAGCTTTTGGGGGAATCACAGATATTGAAACTGGTCCAGATGGATTTTTATATATATTGACATTAGATAGAGTATCAAATGGTGAAGGTAAGATCTATAGAATTGTATTAACTCAATAATAATTCAATATTTTGCTTTCTCATTCTATATTAATGATAAAATTGTCTACAGCAGTGGATATAAGATTATCTAATTTATGAGATATATAAAATTTATAGATTTTTTAATTGTAATATAGTTAAAATCCAAGACAAATTTTGATTTATGCTTTAATATGTTAATGTAATCAATAAAAAATTTTTAATATTATAAATATATATTACTATAACATTAGACTTTTATTATTGTAATACTATTGGTATCTTCCTATATTCTAGAAGTAATAACAATTCAAGCTAATATATATCCAATTTATTATTATATAATTAGTGATTTTCTCTATATGTATCAACTTATTTTATTCTTTATTATTGCTCATCATTAATACCATATCAAATTTCAAAATATCCACTGAATCTATATATTAGCATAGTTCAAATCCCTCTGAGACTATTAAATATATAGATTTCGGTAACATAAAAAATATTTTTGGGCAGAAGAGATATCTTTTATTTGAATTTTTTTGAACAGAAATATTAGTAGAACTCTCAAATATTGTTCTTTGTTCAGGAAAACTTTGTGATAAATTTTGAATAAACATATTGCCTACTATTCTTTTAACTATTCTGGTAATGATAATTCCTTGAGATACAAAGTCTGAAAGCTTCATCTTTTTTTCTATTAATTCACTACTAGCATCAAAATGAGGATCTATTATAGGTCTGTCCAAAAATAAAATTTAGTGTTCAAATTTGTTTTATAATTGGCAATATTTTTATAGCGCCTGTTTCTACTGCCAATATAATATAGTCAGCTTGACCTGAAACAGCTTCTGATTCTATTTCATTAAGCATTTCTATATATGTATTAACTATGGAGACCTATTGCTTTTGAGTTTTATTTACTAAAAAAAGTTAGGTTAGTATTGTTAACAATATTGTTATCTTTAGTCCCAATATTCGATAGAATGATTTGTGGCCCATTTATCTTTGAGTATATAATTTTACTCTAACTCTTATTATGAATGAAAGACCATTAAAAATACTATGTGTGAAACAAATGAAATATCTGAAAAAGAAGTAGTACCTAAAAAACTAGAAAAAGAAAAACAATTTAATCAAGAGAAGCCACTTACGGTAACTGCTGAATAAAAACTATATTAACTATTTTTTTTACTTTTCTTTCATTATTATCGCTACTATCTCCAATTCGAAAACCATCTTAGGTGATGCATATTAGTAGCTGTGTCACCCACAAGCTTTTATCCTACTTTAACATCTAATTCATAGTGCAACTAAAAGCCCTATGGAAGGTTTGGAAGGAAAAAATAAAAGATCCTAAACCCTACAATAAAACCGCCTGAAAATGCATAACTAAATAGTTTTAATATATCTATATCTATTTATGCGTTTTTTACTGATTCTATTAACGATTAAACCATTTTTGTGAACAATTAAAATTGCCTTCAGCATTTGTCTCAAATATATATATATGAAATGAAGTATATTATTATTAATGAAGGCCAAAAATACTCTAAATGCTTCACTAATTATTTTCCATTATCTCAGACAACGCAAAATTATAATAATAATCGGAGCAGTTCTTTTCACAATAGGTCTTATTGGAGCTATGGCTATTGGATCAATCGTTATAAACGATACTGCAAATAATAATATGACTTCTAAAGGATATCCTGCAACAGAATTTTTAGGTATTTCTGCATTTTCCTATGAATATGGATTCGTATTTACAACAATTTTAGGCATATTTGTACTCTCGGGCGGATTACTTATGGATTCAAAAAAGAAAAAGAAGTTACAAAAATAACTTTATTTTTTAATCAACAATAATCATTGAGACTTAAATGGTTAATGTGGGATCGTCTGGATGAAAATGCAAAACATTACAAAAAGAAAAAAACAATAAAAAAATATTTTTTTATTGGTGAAAAAGATTAAATGATGTAATACTTAGTTTTCTATATATGTAAAGAAATACCTAAAATCCTCAAAATTAAATAATAATAATGGTAAATTTAATAAATGGAATTAATGATGATAATTGGAAAATATATATATACTTGAATATGAAAATATGGAAATTATGTTCCTACTGATTATCTTTAAGATATGATGTTTTATATTAATGATGAAACTCATGCATTAAACCTGTATTAAAGCCTCTACATATGAAAGCTAAAGAGGATAAAGCTCTTCCTGAAACTTTTTCTACTGGTCAATAAAAAAAGTAATAATATTAATTAATATAATTTTATTTCTATTTTTATAGATAGTATAATATAAAAAATAATTCTACATAGTATAAATAGAATAAAACCTTTACTCTAAGCAATATTTGGATCTAACTTATAAGTTTTTGATTTTTTGCCATTATATTTAGACTTAATAAATAGAATATCCATGCTACTACAGAAGTAATAATTGAGATTAGTGAAGGATTCAGAGAGAAAAATTGAAAAAATATAAAAGTCGAAAGAAATTTAGTAGCAAGATAATTTCTGCAAAACCAATGATTTTTCCAATTTCTTCAAATCTAGCTTAATTTTTTGATTATTCTTACTTCCATCTTTAAGATTAATATATTTAGATTATTCTCTATAAGATATAATATAACAAAAGAAATATTATAAATTAAAAAATCTACTACTATAGAAATAATTGATATAAGTAAAGAATTTGTAACATATATTTTGATATATATTTTACAATAAATAAATTCGCAATTGCATTTATAATTGCCGCAATAACAATATTTTTATTAAATGAAATTATATCTCTATATTTGAATAAATTTTAGAGATATGACATAATTTCATCAAAGAGAAACCAGAGAACCTATTTATAAATTTAAATTTTCAAGAATTGTTACAGATTGGGAGAGGTTGATACATTTACTATTTTTCTATAATAAATTAGTTCTTGTTAAATAAATTCATGGTAATAATCGAAATCATTGTATATGAACTTAATTAAACATAACTTTTATATTTTTTTGAAATTTTTGCTTGTGCAATGATAAAAGCAGTTAAAGAATAAAACCAAAAATAATAAAAGAGGAATATATTGAGGATAATATATTATATTTATTATATTAAATTATAACATAAATTTTCTTCTAATCTATAGCCTCCTTTTTCAGTCAAAAGGACTACACAGTAGCAAAATTGGCTTTTAAATTTACTGAAGGATCAAAGTACTTTATATGATACAAAAGCCGCAAAATTATAAACTAGTTTAAAAAGGATAATCTAATGATGTGAGAAACTTGTTAAAATTTATCTTAATTTAATATTTATTAATTGTGATGATTATTGGATATTATACTATCAAAAATTTAATTTAAATTTTTTACTTTATTAGAATTTATATTCTAGCATCTATCAAAAATGGTAACTAATATGTCAAATCTAAAAGATGAAAATAAAAGACAAAGCAACAATATAAAAGAAGGAACAGAGAAATTTTTAGATCAACAAAATCAATACCTAAAGAATACAGCATCAACTATTTCCAATACTACAAATGAAGTTTCAAATAGTATTAATGGATACCAACAAACAAATAAAGCTATTCTTGAAAAAAGTATAGATACTACAAACAGATATCAACAAGAGACTATTAACACAATTCAATCTATCTCCAATAACTATAATGAATTACAAAAGAATATCCTTAATACCTATCAATCAGTAATATCAAAATTTATTAATGATACATCTAAATCAAACTGGAATAATTTTATGATTCCAGAAAGATATGCTGAAGTATATAATAAAACTAACCAAAGTGTAACTAATAGTACAATCGATGCCACAAGAAGACTAAACGAATTTATATTAGGATCTACAGAAACTTTTCACAAATCTATAGAAATTGCACAAAAATATTATAATGAATCTGTTCAAAACTACTTTAACTTTGTAAATAAGATAGAAAGATCATATTATAACCACTAATTTTTTATTTTTTTCAATTAGATTAATTTGATTATATTGTGAAACATAATTTATCTATTAAAATTTTAATATAATATTATTTTATTAAAAATTGAATTAATATCATTTTATTATTTCAAATCTAATAGAAGTTTTTGTACTTCTTCAATTTTATTATTTTTTAATTTTCTTTTAGATGTAAATTTATCATATTTTCTTCTTATTACTACTTTAACTAAATAAGCCGCTTTTTCTATTTTCATATTATTATTATATTCAACATTATCAATTGAATTATTACGAATTGCTTCCAAGATATCATTATATGCAAAAATAAGATCTCTTATTTAACTTATTATATTTTTTTAAAAAATAATATAGAATTTTAATATGTGTTTATAATAATACTATTAATAAAAAAATATCATATTGAGAAATCTCTTAATAAATTCTATTTGTGGTTATGATAATTAATTCATCTTCAATGTTAAATGATAAAGATGAGTTAAAAAGGAATTTAGATTCAATTTAATCTTGGCTTGTTATTTTTTTTATTTTCTTTCAATTGGACGCAACATTCATGAAATTCTAATTCCATTTTAATTAAAAATAAACATGTTTGCAAAATTTCTATTGATTTTGGTATGGTGTTGATAGCTTCTCTAATGACCGATTCGTTAAATTTTATTTTTAGTATTTGAATTTCATTTTGAACTTTTTCTTTAACTATATTGAGATTATTGATAAACTTTTTTTCTCATTTAAAATTCATTGTAAAAAATCAATTTATACAAGTAAAGATTTATTATGATAATCATTGTTAAAGGGTTCTAATTCCAATCGCATATTTAATAATGCTTTTTCTATTATATTTTCTAAATTAGAATAACTATACCTATCCAATTAAATTTTTCCTCTTTCTGAACCAATTACTGGATAGCTTATTAATTTAGGATCATCTTAGACAGAGGGAGGGAGAGGAGGAAAGAGTAAGTGATTTAATGATAATCTAATAAATGATTAAAGAAATTAATTAAAATAGTTGTAAATATTACATTAAATTAAAGTCTATTTGTAACTCAAAATAATAAATTTAAAAAATTTAGCTGATCAAATTTTACATAAATAATATATTATTCTTTACACCTTAAATATTATTTTAGATTGAATTCAATTTAGACCAAAAAATTGCATAATTCTTAAGACGAATTTCGTCTTAATCTATATAAATATTATAATGTAGAGTATAATATTTATATATATATTTGACTATTATTATAATAAATATAAACAAAAAAATGCAATCCATAATTCAATGGGAAATATGTGATCCTAGTAAATCTAAAATGATCACTGATGTTGAATCCGGAGAAATTATTGTAATAGATGCGGTATAGTTGTTGTTAAGGATTTAGAAGATTCAAAAAAGAGATGGTAGAAAGCCGAAGATAATGTAAGTGATACAAGGAATGGAAATCCCTCTTCCCTAACTCTTTATGATCAAGGACTCACAACAAAAATTGGCAATACAAACAGAGATGCTAGTGGAAATATTATCAATTTTATGATGATATCACGGCTAAATAAAATAAAAAATCTAGATAAACAATCTCCAATAAATAAATCTGCTCGAAATTTAGGTCATGCCTTTAGACAATTAGATTCATTAAAAGATAAACTAGCTTTATCAAATGCTGTAATAGAAAAAACAGCTTATATTTATAGAAAAGTACAAGAGGCGAGTTTAGTTCGGGGAAGAAAGGTGAATACTGTTTTAGATGCATCTTTGTATGTAGCCTGCAGAGAGTTTGAAATACCAAGGACATTACGAGAAATATCTGCAGTTAACAATGAGAAATATCCAGAAACCTCACGGGTTTATCGACAAATTGTTTTGCATCTTGGAAAACAAGTACCACGAATAAACCTTTTCAAATACGTAGAAAAAGTAGGGAAAAAAGCAAAACTTGAAGAAAAAAATATACGCCAAGCATTACGTTTGATGAAAATAGTTCAAGAAAGAGGATTAAGCGTAGGCAAAGAACCATTGGGGATTGTTGGGGCGGTCATTTATCTGTCACTTCCTAAAAGTGATGAAAACGTCAGTCAACGCATTATTACATAAGCAATAGTTACAAATGCAGCAGGTGTCTCTGAAGTTACAATCCGAAATGTATATAAAGAAATTGAAAAGAAGCTTTCACTAGTATAAATTATTACCAAATTTTTTTAATTTCACGTTATGTTACCAAGCTTATATGATATTTGTCTTAAAATAAATAATTTGGATAATCAGAATTAAAATGCTTATTTATTTTTATAAACATCAAAATATTAGCATATATTATTTTAACAATAATCAATTAAAGTTAGTTCAAAGCTCAAAAATTGTTTATTTATTAAATAATATTCTCCGAGTAGCAAAATATAATAAATAGATTTATCTGGATTAAGAATTTAACGATTTACATATATTGAAAACATAGTTTCTCTATCTTACTATAGATTTGCTACCTTAAAAAAATTGCTATCATATGGAAAAAATTAAAATATTTAATAGATTAAAGAAAAAATAGTAAATTTGATTTGCAATATTGAGTAACTTGAATTTACAATATCAGAAGAATCTGTAATGCGTATAGGAAGAGTTAGTTTTACTTGTAAAGATAACAAAATATATCCAAATTTATTAAACCTCTATTTTATATCAATAATTCAATAAAGATAAAAAAAATTCTCTTTTGGACTAAGAAGGAATTGTTGTATTAAAAGATAATAAATAAGGTACTGGAAGATTTATTTTATTCTAAAAAAAGAACTTGTTAATAAATTAAAAATTAAGGAAGGATGTTTGACTATTTAATTCATTCTCTATAGACTGTGAAGTAAAATAGAAATGTAATTTTATCTTTTATAAGGTTTTATATTCCTCTAATATGTACAATTAAAATAGAATTATAGTTATAGTAACATTTATAATAAAAAATAAGGTAATGATTATATAATACGATTAATAATAAAAACTATGAGAATGAAATATGCATCATTAGTTAAAACTTTTTTGATGATTATTCCATTGACATCTCTTATTAATATATTTGCAGATGATAATACATTTTCTACACCTCTTACAGGAATGGAGGAAGTTCCTCCAGTTAACACTAATAGTACAGGTATAGCATTATTTGAATTGGTAAACAATAATATAAATTTTAAATTAAATGTTACTGATCTAGATAATATAAAAGCTGCTCATATCCATTCAGGTGAATTTGGACAAAATGGAGATATAGTTGTTACCTTATTTCAATCTGCAACTCCAACTGATGTTATGAATGGTACTTTAGCTGAAGGAAAAGTAGCTGCAGGTGATCTCCAAGGACCGCTAAAAGGTAAAACCATTAATGATCTCGTTCAGCTAATAAATAATACTCAAACATATGTTAATATACATACAGAACAATATCCAAATGGAGAAATCCGTGGACAAATAACGACTGTTAATGCAACTAATTTTGGAATATAGTCAATGCCTAAATAGCATTTATTTTCTTTTATCATTTTATATTTTAATGGAACTTTTAATCAATCAATTTTTTTAATAATTATAATTTTTTTATATTTGTTAAAATAAATTAATAAAGAATCATTAAATGATGTTTCTATAATCCTTCTACAGTAGAAGGAG
>DATFBJ010000344.1:0-3010 GCA_035253885.1 Nitrososphaeraceae archaeon | reverse complement strand
TTGCTCTGTGATTCGATAAGGAGTTGATGATATATTTTTGGAACTTAAAAACCCACTAGTATTAGAATTATAAACTGCATCACTTACATTTAAAGAGAGTACTTCATCTTTAATATTCACTCCAGGTAACTGTGCTAATGTATCTGTAACAGAAGAAAGCAGAAATAGACCTACTGTTATAGAGGAGATACTCATGAACGATAAATATAACGAGAATTTGTATATTTTCTTCAATATGTTTAGCCAATAAAAAAATCTAGTAGATAAAGATTATGGATTTATTTTAACATTTATTAAATCTTGCTATTGCATTTAATCTTTTGATAGTATAATTTACTATTAAAAATATTAAAGTAGAAAAGAAGCTTTTATTGTTTAAAACCATTAAATAGAAAATACATGCAGATATAAATTTTTAAACATTGAACTACAAAATTGTGTCAAAATCAGTTCACACACCTCCGAGCCCGTCAACCAATTGGGCTCATATACTAGTAAGTGGAAGATGATAGTGTTGGAGGTCTCTAACAAAGAAATGCCTACAAAACTGAAAGATACTTTGGAAAAAGTCAGGAGATTTATACTAATACTTTTATATTAACATGATTAAATCTTTTGAGGTAATAAGTGTTTTTAATATAGACTATTTTGTGAAAAGATATAATATAATTAATAAAATAATATTATTAAAATATATTTGTTAATATTTAAAGTAACATATGATTTAAGTATAACTTTTTTCATTTACAATATAATCCATTATAGCATTGTATTTTACAGAATTTAATGTATTATTTTTGTATAAATGGTTTATAACATCTGTTATTTTAAAAACTGAATGCAGTTTAAGTCCATTTCTATTTAAAATCTCAGAACCGCCTTGTTCCCGATCTAGTAATACATATACATCAGTTATTACTATGTTTTTTAGTCCAACTCTATCTTTCTCTAGCATTAATAATTCTTTTACTTCAATTTTACTTTTAGCAGTAGTTATTAAATCATCAATTAGTCCGATTCTAGAATTCTCTTGAATGTAACCATCAACATATTTATTTAATCCGTGACCTTTAAACTTACCAAAACTTTCTATTATTTTAAGCGTATTATAAAACTCATTTTTGTTAGTATTTGTAATTTCTGATCTTATTTTTTCCACTAATTCTTTGTAATAAATTGGTTCTTTTTTGTTAGTTATTAATGGAAGATTTAATTTTTGTGCTAAAATAGTTGCAATTGGAACTCCAGCAGCTGTTATTCCACATAATAGATTCGGCTTTGGATTTTGTTGATTT
The DNA here is from genome assembly GCA_035253885.1 of Nitrososphaeraceae archaeon. Lineage (GTDB taxonomy): Archaea > Thermoproteota > Nitrososphaeria > Nitrososphaerales > Nitrososphaeraceae > TH1177. Next base: position 1,715 of record DATFBJ010000344.1, on the reverse strand, counting down.
TTAAAAAGATTATAAAGTAAATTACATGCTAAACTTAGTGTGGATGGATATGAAATTAATATTCTTAAATCTACATAATATGGACTTATTTTACCACTTTTTAGTTTGAATTCACCAAATTTTAACATCCCTAAAGAAACTAATGAATTAATAAAATTTTGTGAGGATTTATTCATAAATTGATACTCCTATTCTTTCCATTAAGTATTTCTTCAAATTTTTTATCTATGTTAATTTCCTCTTTTTGTGGAAAAGATATTATTCCTTTTTTAATCTTGTGGTTAGAGGTAAGCAACAAAACTCCCCATAAAAGTAGAGCTGAAATTACCTGAAAAGATTCACCAGGTACAGATATAGATGGTACAGAATCTTTCGCAGATGCACCATAGAAATTTATTGGAAAGCCATCTGCTAATAGATTAATTATTTTTCCTTTTAGTTTAAATTTTATCCCCCACTTACGTTTAAATGAGAAGAAGAATTTTTATCTAAAAATTCATGAGAATATTCTACTCGTTCAGATGTTGCACAAACTATACTGACATCATCATTTAATTTAATTAATTCATTTTCCATAGCCCAGGTATTTCCAGAGCAACCTATGACAATTTGAGCTCTTTTAATTCCTTGTTTTAAGGAACAAATATTATATCCCATATATTTAGCTTTGATCCTGCGCAGTGGATCATTATCGTATATATTAATATGAGCTTTATCTTTTAGTAAGAAGGCAACAGAACTTCCCTTAGTATCGCTATTAGTCTTAGTTAAAATATAATGAAGACATCTCAAAGTTAAAAATTATTTTTATTATAATATTTTTTAAATTTTAGATACTCTCACTGATAAAATTTAATCCCATATTAAGAATAATTTTCTTGGATAAACCTAAGTTTTGAAATGCATTTTTGAACTACAAAATTGTGTCAAAAACTCTTCACATACCTCAGAACCCTTTTGGCTATACTAAATGTTTTCAACAATATACTTATCTTATATAAGATAATATACCAACCGCAAAATTATTCAGTCATAGATAGAATTATATTGAATTGTTCTCAAGTCTCGATTAGATAATGTTAAAGATTTTAAGTTTTTTATTTATTTTTATTGCTATCAGTAGTATCATATTATTTTCTGCAAACTCATCTTCTATCTCTTCTATTTATGCTCAAGATACTCAATACTATAATAATAACATAAACCAAAATAACTCCTCATTTTTAATAAATGAACTCGAAAATATAAAAAATATACTTGAAAATAAGGTAACAAAATTAGCAACTGTTCTTCAAATTGCAAGTAATTTGCCTCAAATTTTACAGCCTCCTGATATCAATTTGATAGATTCAAAAATTAATGGCATACCAGAAGATGCAGATATTGAGAAAAGAAATATAGCTAAAATACTTTTGGACCAATTTAACGAGTTTTCATCAATTGTATTTTTATTAAATAATGGAGATGTTTATTTTGATGAACCATTTGAACGTCAATTAAATCTGACTACAAACAATCTTTCATTTCGAGATTATTATCAAGCAGTGGAACAGACTAAAAAAACTTACTTAAGCGATGCAATTATCTCTAAAGCATCAGGAAGAAATCTGGCAGTAATTGCAACTCCAGTAATCAACAATGAAAATAATATGATAGGCATATTATATGGAACTATTAATTTTAACAATTATGACAAATTCTTACAGTCACTTAAT
>DATFBJ010000343.1:0-4353 GCA_035253885.1 Nitrososphaeraceae archaeon | reverse complement strand
TCATAAGAAATATTTGAAGGGATTCCTTCCATTAATATATTTACAACTCTTTTCATGAGTGACCATGTACGAGGTAATATAAATAAAGATAATCCAATACTAATTATAGGATCCATAATATATAATTCTGTAAAAATAAGGATTAATGCTGTAGCTATGACTACACATGAACCATACATATCTTTTAAAACTTCCAAATATGCTCCTTCAACATTGATATTTTCTTTTACATGTTTATGAAGTATTTTGATTCCTACAAGATTTACTATCAGACCTATAACTGCAATAACAAAAACATATAATCCTTCAATTTCATTGATCTTAAATAAACGCCAATATGCCTCATAAATAATATAAAATGAAAGGATTAGTATTATTGTACTATTTATTAATGCAGCTAGGATCTCAATTCGATAAAATCCATATGTTTTATGTGGAGTAGCGGATCTTTTAGATGAAAAGTTTATTGCAAATAATGCTAATCCAATTCCTGCAACATCTGTAAACATATGGATTGCATTTGCAAGCAATGCTAAGCTGTTAGTTAAAATAGCAGTAAAGACTTCTATAATTAAAAATAAAATAGTAATAATAAGTACAAATTTTAATTTGTTAGCATGATCCTCATGTGATTTATCATTAACATTTGAATACAAAAGTTTTTGTGTAAAATTAATGATTATATCTTATAAGTTTTTCAATGAATATAAAAATTCAATTTGCATAATGCACTATGAATGAAATTTTCTCTTAACTGTATTGTTAAAAGTAATTAGATATTGTATTTAACTTTATTGATCATAATACAAATCATATGGTAGATTAGAAGTCTTAGCCTAACGCAGTTCTGCATAAGGAGATCAGAAAGAGAAAAGAAACAAGTCCTTTAAGATATGATCCCAAATTTGTAGGAATATGTCAATCGTTAGGACATATTCCAAAATATCAATCAATTAATGCTCTATTCAAAAACCATGAAATAGATCCCGTTACATATTTAGATTTTAAATTAAAATTAAGCATTTTAGAACAACTAATAACAATAGAAGGTAAATTAGATAATATTAGTTGATTATAATTAAATATTAATAAGAATATTTTTTTAATGGAGTTGTACTATATCAACTATGCCAAAAAAAACAGCATACAAGTTATTAATAATAGATAACAAGTTACAAATACTACCTATTACCTTATTATACTAATAATATAATATATGGTGTGCAAAGGAATATGTTCACGCCATCAAGCAATGAGACCTAGTACTGGTATGAGATATTTGATAGGACAAAAACACTGTTAGGTTTATCAAATCTTATTTATTTATTTATTGGCAAGGGTTTTTTGTCCAAGTTGTAGATATAGATTAATAACTAAACCTAGAAATAGAAAATTCAAAGACATGATGATGTTAAAAACAGTTGTTGTTAAAAATTAAAAATAAAAACTAAAAAATAAATAAAAATAATTATATTATTGGCTTTCTATGCACACATTTCTATACACATTTCTGCATTTGGGGGACAAGGAGATTTACATTGAGTTTCTAGTACTTGTTGAGTATTGTTAGTAGTCGTCGTCTTATTATCATCATCATTAACAGTAAAATTTTCACTTTCGCCAAGAACATTATACAATTCAAAAAATATATTTGCTACAAGTACATACACTATTATGGCATTTATCACAACATATGAAGATAAGGTAATTGCAATAATTGCTTTTTTCATATAATTTTCTTCATTATATACTGCATATTTGAATAAAAATATTTTAATACATATTTAAACAATAATTTTTCTAAATATTTTCACTATCTAAAGAATGAGCAATTTTTATAAATCTATTACTTTAGCAATATGATATGAAAAGAAGGAAAAACAAAGTACTTAGAATCTAGTGCAAAGGACTAAATAATACTAGTAGTAAGATTAGGATGATCTTGATCTTAATCAAGATCATATGTCATAGGAAAATTTACTTGCAGTTGTCATAGTCTGGTCCTATATAACTATAAACCCAATCAATAAATCTAGTTCAGGCTATGACAATAATAATATTTACTAATTTTATTTTAGCAGATACTACAAATCAAAATAATGTTATCGTATTTAATTGAACAGGGAGTATTAGATGCCTGCATTGTTAAGAAATATGTTTTCCAGTACAATATCTGAAAATTATCTAATTTAAAAACAATATAGAAGTTAAATTTTATAAAATTTTTATCGAATCCTACTATTACTATTAATTATGCTGATTCTAGTTTTTGCTTTACTGTTTGTGCTGCTTGCTGCAAACCCTGTTCTATCTTTTTCTTCGCTTGGTCTCCTGAAAGGAAATTAGCAATTTTTCCTGTTGTTGGTAATTCGTACTCTATCTCATGTCTTACATGTGTATTGTTATCATTTCCTTTATTAAAAATTTGAATACTTTTCCATTGTTTGAATGGTCCTTCCTTCTGTTGAGTTACTAGTCTTTTATTTTGTTCTTTTTCAGTAACTTCTAAAATCATTTCATCTTCTCTTCCCATATATTCTCCTTTTACTTTCATTTCTGAACCTTCCTCACTTTTTTGGCCAGATAATGATTCTGATTCTTTTACAATATCTTGTGGCCATGCTTGCTTTATGTTATCTGGATTGGTATAATATTCATATACTCTGTCTACTGGTGCATTAATATCTATTTCATATTGAATTGATGTCATATGATTGAAATTGAATTTAATACTAGATAAAAGTTTAAGAAGATTTATCTATCATGATTCAGTTCAGTTATACTATTATTTCACTCAATAAAATTTGAAATATGCGTAATACAGACTTGACCAATGAGCAAAAAATAAAAGTTGAAGAGATCTTATCATCCATAATAACAAATAAAGAACGTTGTTATGAACCTGATATTCGACGTGCTTCTGTGATTCTTTACGAGCTTAATAGATTAGGTTTTACTATAGTAGATTTAGATATAGACGAGATTTTAAATAAATCAAAAGAAAACTATGCTGATACAATCAAACAACAACTAAGAAATATGGCAAACTCTTATGCACTTCTAGTAGAAGGAATGAAAAATACAGATGAGAGCGATATTTTAATAAATAGAGTAAATTCAATTTTTAATAATGAAAAAAAGGATGATAAATAATATTAATTTGTAAAAACTAATTTTTAATAGAATTATTCATTATGAATCTTCTTAGAATAAAGTGAAAAGAGACCAAAAAATTATGTCAAATTTGTTTCACATCCAACTGGCCCCATAGTATAAAAATATTTTGATATTATAATTTGGTAGGTTAATAATAGATACGGTGCTGATGCTGATAGACCAGTCTATCTAGGTCTGGGTCCAATGAATTTAGATTAGATAAGAAAGGTAACCAATTCGAAAAAGGTGCAATGGATGAGTTTATTTTAGGAAGCGCAGGTCCGCAGGACAAGCAAATGTAAAGAATCCAGGTGAAAACGATCCTGGGAATCCAATAACAATAGAAGAAACAGAGCTAGCAAAGGCACCTTACGCTGTATACATAGCTTATGAATCCGATATCAAATGGTTGGTAGAAGATGTACAGGTGAAAGTTTTAGGTCCAAACTTAAGCGAAACTTACAAAGTGAAAGATAGTATTTACGCTCCTGGTATTTGGTTAGGACAAGAATTTGGAAAGTTCCTATATCTGCAGAAATAATAGTAGAGAAAAATTAGTTCAGATGGAATTTTAATTTTTTTTAAAAGTTATGGAGTGATTGTTGAAGATAACATATTACTAATTAAAAAGGATTAGATTATCATTTTTTTAAAGAGTTTATTGCTTCTATTCATATTCTAATTCCACAAATAGAAGTATTAATTAAAAAGTTACTAGAAATTAAGAAATTCAATTTTAAAAGAACATAAGAATGCGATTATGTATAAGGAATTTGGAGGATTATTAAAGTATTAGCTAGAGTATACAAATTGAACCTTTCTCCATTATCATTATTTTAAGAATAAAATTCGTAATGGATTCATATCTGCTTGGTCCCATTAACTAAATGGGTTCAATAATATTTTTTCATTTATCCTTCCAAAATTTGAACAACGATTTCTCTACTTCTTTTACAAAATATAATATCAAATTCAAAATATATGAACCCACTTATAGAATGGGGTCAGTGGTTTCCATTATGATATTGATTCTAAAAATGGACTCATAATATTAAATAAAAAGGAAATAATTAAACATTGTGTATTAAAAAGTTCTAGGGTTATCTACAAAAGAACATTCATATTCAACCCATTAAAATTCCATATCGGCAAGCAAAGGGCTCTGCTTCTTTCATATACTTTGGGGTATGGATATTG
>DATFBJ010000342.1:0-2027 GCA_035253885.1 Nitrososphaeraceae archaeon | reverse complement strand
ATAGGAGAGTACACCATGGAGCAATCGGTGCTTTACTTGGTTTGTCTTCTATCTATAAAAAAAATCCACTTCTTACTGGTATTTTATCAGGTTTAGGAGCAGGTCTACAAAAAGATGATTATAAAGATTCCAAAGAATGGTTCTTATTTAGAAAAAAAGAAGATGAGAGGTAAAAGAGATTAAGAATAAAAATATTAAATATATTGATTAAATTAACAAATTAAAACCAGTTAAACATGACCTACAAATATACAATGGATTAGCTACATTTATGTATCTTTCACAGGGGGATTTGAACCCTTCGATAAAGTGGGGCCAGTTAATTTAGTTAAACAATAAAAGAGAGAAGTGAAGGTTCTACCTGTTATAATTTTATTATTTAATAATCAGCTTTTTGAACTACATCATTGCTCCATTCTATTTTAACTTATCAGTGGTTTCTATAAAACCACTATATCCAAGATAATTATTTCCTTTTTTTACAGATCATACAGCTATAAAAATGTCCATATAAATATCAAATATAAAATAACAATAACCAATATATTTTAATTTTAAGATATTACAACTTTATCGATTTATTTTATCTTTGTTTTTCTCTACAAGTTAATTATTCTTTATTTATATCTAATAGAACTCTTCCTTCTCTTTTCTTGTTAATAAGAGCCTCAAAAGCTTGATCAATCTTTTCAAGATTAAATCTTTTCCAAACTTTAATTTTCAAGGGATTATTAATTGCATTAGAATAAGATACAAATTCTATTAATTCTCTAAATTCTTCTCTATTTCCCCCAGTAGAGCCAATCAGCTTTATCTGTTTTGAATATAATTCCTGTATGTTTAATTCCACATTACTTCCAGTCATCGTACCAAAAGAAATCCATCTACCATTAATTCCAATGGAAGAAAAACTGTCTTTCCATGTATCTCTGCCGAGAGAATTTATTACAATATCTGCCATTTTTCCATCAGTTATCTCTTTAACTTTGTCTATTATATGGTTATAATCTGTAATTAGATAATCTGTATCATACTCGTTTTTAATCCACTTTTTTGTAGAAACTGCAATAACTCTAGATCCCATTCTCTTACCTAATTGTACAGCAATCATACCTGTGTTGCCAGATGCACCGAAAATGAGTAATGAGTCATTAATCTTCAGTTGTGCCTCCTTTAAAGCATGAAATGCTGTTAATCCTGATACCGGCAAACTGACAGATGTATTCCAATCGATATTATCTGGAATTTTAAATACATTTTGTTCAGGAATAGAAACATATTCTGAAAAACCTCCATTATTAACAACACTTATTATTCCACCAGTTCTGCAAAGCATTTCATTACCACTAATACACATATCACAAGTATTATCAAAAACTCTATTATAGATAGTAACTCTATCTCCTTCCTTTAGGGTTCTAACGTGAGATCCTATCTTTTCAACTACTCCAGCAAATTCTGCCCCAGGAATATGGGGAAGAGGATTTACTGGTAGTTCTGTTGTTTGAGGAGCTTTTAGTTTTAGTTGTTGGTCTTTTTCCTTTTGTTGTTGTATTGTTCTATAACCAGAGATTACATAATAATCAATAGGATTTACTCCTGCTACTATAACTTTAATTAACACATCATAATCTAAAACTTCTGGATTTTGCACATCATCTTTGATTTTGAGATTTTTAAATCCTTGTTTCTCAAAAAAGACTGCTCTCACAATTTTTACTATTAATTATACAATTTAAAGATTCTAAAAAAATTCTATTGTCATTCTTTTATAATTAAAAAATAGATAGATGATTAACAAATTGAAAGTATATGAATCCATTTATAGAATGGGACCAGTGGGATGAGAAACAAATTTGACATAAATTTTGGTATTAACATAGAAATCAATGATTTTAAATGAAATTGTTATGATCGCTAAAACTATAATTTACAACAACTTTGAATTTTGTTTAGTGGTTTCTAAAAACCACTTCTTTTAAAAAACGTCTAATTCTGAAACGATCCAAATGTCCTTGACTTAAATT
>DATFBJ010000341.1:0-2110 GCA_035253885.1 Nitrososphaeraceae archaeon | reverse complement strand
CTTTTATTTTAATTGAATATAGTTCATTCTTATCTGTGGATTTTCCACGTCTTTGACATTGATCACAAGTTTGTATATAGCTTTTAATATCATTTCTCATCTTAGGCCAATAGTATCTTTCTTTTATTTTTGTTAAAGTTGATTCAACTCCAAAGTGTCCAGATAATGGGTGTTCATGAGCCAAAGATAATATAGGTTCTATTTCAAATCTTCTTACTACTAATAACTCCTTATTATTAGGTCTCAGCCTATAGAGTTTTCCTTCCTTCAGTTTATATTTATTTGGATATTTTCCAATTTTACGTATTATTGTTTGGTAGTTTTCATCATCCATTTTGAAGCATAAAACTTATTACTTCTAAGTTGATACCTATGTCGATGATAAGTTATTTTTTGTGTAGAGTAATCTACAATAATATAATAGTTTTCTTCGATTAATGGTAGAGCTCTTTTAATTTTCATTTTGAAAATTATTATTCTGAATCTGAGGATTCTTCCCCTTTATATATGTTTTCTGGTATTAATCTTGATAGTGCGTCAGCATTTTGGTTTTTCTTTCCAGATCTGTGTTCAATTGTAAAATTATACTGTTGAAGTTCCATTATCCATCTTGCTCTTCTTCCAGTTGGTTCAGTAATTTTCTGTAAGCTTTTTAAGGCACTATGATCTGTAAAGATCTTAAATGGTTTGTTAATCAAATATTTATGAAAATGTCGGATGGACCAAATGATTGCTAAGCATTCTAGATCTGTTGTATGGTAATTTTTCTCAGCTGGAGTTAAGCTTCTACTTGCATATGCTACAGGTCTTAAATTTCCATCTTCATCTTCTTGTTCAAGGACTGCTCCTAATCCTTTTAATGATGCGTCTGTGCATAATTTAAATGGTTTATTAAAATTTGGAAATAATAAGACAGGTGCTTCGGTAAGTATCTTTTTGAGTTTTTCAAAGGTTTCTTGTTCCTTAGGTCCCCAGTAAAATTTTACATCTTTTTTTAATAGTCGTCTTAAAGGTTTCGACAATTTTGATAAGCCTTTGATAAATTTTCTGTAGTAATTGCATAATCCCATAAATTTTCTAACTCCGGTCACGTCTGTAGGTATAGGACAATTAATTATTTTATCTATATTCTCTGAATCAGTTCTCAAACCATCTGTTCCAATTGTATGTCCTAAGAATTTAATCTTCCTTTGAGCAAATTTACATTTCTTGAGTTTTATTACGAGATTTGCTTCTCTTAGTTTTGTAAAGACTTTTCTTAAATGATTTAAATGCTCTTCAAAGGTATCCAAACAAACTAGTATATCATCCAAATATACTACTACAAAATCATTTAAGTAATCATGTAGTACATAATTCATTAATCTCTGGAAAGTTGCAGGTGCGTTGGTTAAACCAAATGGCATGACATTAAATTGGTAAAGTCCCCATGATGTAATAAAAGCTGTAATGTCTTTTGAATTTTTGTCTACTTCCACTTGCCAATATCCACTTGCTAGATCTACTGAGGTATAGTATTTCTTTCCTCCAATTTTATCTACAGTATCATTTACTATTGGTAAAGGATGAGCATCTTCAATTGTTATTTTATTAACATTCTTATAGTCTACGCAAAATCTGATGCTTCCATCTTTCTTTAAGACTAATACAACAGGTGATGCCCAAGAACTCTTGGATTTTTTAATGATTTCCTCTTTAAGCATATGATCAATTTCCTTTTTCATCCATTTTTCTCTTTTGTTATCTTTTACAGGATAAGGTCTTCCTTTGATAGGGTGTCCAGTAACTTTGATTTCATGCTGAATTATTCCAGTTCTTCTTAATTTAGGTTTTTTATCAGAACTTATAATATCCTCAAATTCTTTAAATAATTCATCCAATTTATGATGCTCTTCTTTTGTTAATTCATTATTAAATATAATATCTTTCTTTTTAATCTTTTTAAGAGGTTTATCAAACAAAAGATTTATCATATGAGTTGCAGGATTTATATATCCTTTCTTTATTCTCTTACAACTAATTGGTATTTCAATTTGATTTTTTCATCACTTGATTCTAATTGTATCATTTTCCAGGTTAATTTCATCTTTAACCTTTTTTAGCCATTTTA
>DATFBJ010000340.1:0-2807 GCA_035253885.1 Nitrososphaeraceae archaeon | reverse complement strand
TTTAATAAAAGAAGTTAAAAATGCAATCATTAAAGGTACAATTATATTAAAAGATTCAGATAAAATTGAAACTTATTTAGATAACATAATTAATTCATTACCAAATTTCAAAGAGAGAGAAGAGAAACTTAATAATGAAATTAAAAAATTAAATAATAATAAGAATTTAAATATTATTATCAAAGTAAATGAATTAAAAACAAAATATACTAATTATAATAAAGAATTCAAAGACATTGAACTTTATATTAAAGAATCTGAAGGTGAATTATTGAAAAATAAAAAAGAGTCTGATGATTTATTATCATCTATTGAAACATATGTTAATAAGTTAAGTAAAAATAAATATCGTATATCAATTTCTAAATAATTATAAAATATAAATTCAATTATTCTTACTATTTTTGTTTTCAACTTTTATTTTATTCTTAATTGTAAGACTGGTTCGATATCTTTTTCCATGTATGATGATAGAAAATATGATATGGAATACTTTTCACCAATTTTGAATAAGATATAGGAATATGATGTTCAATAAGTTTCATAGTCTGATATTTTAAAATATCAAAATATAAAAATTAAATAGTAGAAGGGGTTAACTAAATTATTGAAAAATTTTTCTACTCCTGTAAAAATAGGTGTGATTATTTTGTTTATTGGTATGGCTGTAATGGCTTATGGAACTTACTTAAATAGTGAAAATATTTCTTATTATGCTTTACTTATTATTATTACTGGTCTATTTATTTACATGGCATATACTTTTAATTTTGTAGGTAAATCAAATGTAAATTATTCTAATAAAGAAAAAGAAAAAAAGAAAAAAAAATGATATATGATAAAACCATTTTGGAACTCTAAGTTTATCTTGAGAAATTTATTTTTTGGATTTCTTATAGTAGTTTTATTTTCTTAACCATTTAATCGAACTATAATAAATAAAAATTTTTAATTTTTTAAATTGTCATATACAAGGTAATAATATTATATCAGTATGAAATGATTAAGGAAATATGCTAAATTGATAACAGGCTTTGATATATAGAATATTCTAATATATTTTTATTGTTTATTTTTTTCAAATATGATAATATAAAATCATTAGAACTAAATTAAAAATTTTTTAATATGATAATTAAAAATTTTCTAGTACGAAATTTACTATTATTATTACGATAACAAGATATGGAATTAAAATATAGAATATATAAGTGAATTTAATATATATAACCCATAGAATATAATCATATGCAAGAATATTTAATTATAATTTTATTAGAAAATAAACCCTTTCAAACTTCTAGTTTTATCATGAGTTTAACTTTTCTTGAAGAAAAAAATAAGTCTGAAATTCTATTCCAATTATTTAATTATTTCTTAAACAGGATGGTGTATTTTAATTGAAACTTTACTTTGTAGCAAGTGTATTGTCATTCTTCCTTATTGTTGGAATTGTAGTTTTTGATACAGATTTAGTGATTGCAAAAAAAGAAGATTCCAAATCAAAGAAAAGTATTGAATTGTGTTGTACATGGGGAGATTCTTTAGATGATGGAGTACTGACATTTTCTATTAATAAAGGAGGATCAGATTTAGCCAAAATTGTAAAACTAGCTATTAATGATTGGGAAAAATCACTTGGTGGAATAGAATTCAAATATGTAAAGGAAGATGCAGAGGCAGATATTAAAATTGATTTTAAAAAAGGTAAAGGAAAAAAAGTTGGAAAAACTGTAACATATTTTGATCATTATGGACTCATTGATCAAGTGGATATTTCAATCTCAAAAAAATCATATGGTGTTACGTTAGATACTCATACTTTGGAACATGTTGTAAAGCATGAAATTGGGCATGCACTTGGTTTAGGACATGCAAATTTTAAAAATACTTTGATGTCACCCAATGTAGATGAAATTATAACAAAGATATCTGCTTGTGAATTAGAGTCTGTCAAATATGCTAATAGTTGGAAACTTAGTAAAGATAAAGATTCTCCTTCTCCAGTAGATGAAGAGGGCTTTAAATGCAAGAAAAAATAATTTTTTTAAACAATTATATCTTTTTAGTTATCAAATCTTAAATTTGACATTTTGTTCATTTTTATCAAAGTATATGAAAGTACTACTATTTGATTGAATAGATTATAATACAATTTTTTATTTTATAATATTAAATTAAACAAAACTTATAAGATTAGTCATATTACTCTAAATTATGGACTATAATTCACTAACTAAAAGCATTATGGATTTAGATAAGAAAGTCCGTTTTGCAGCTGTATGTGATGATTCAGGTGAGATCAAATATGGTGGTCAAAGGGAAGGAGTCCCTAATTTATTGTCTCCAGAGGAGACTAAAAGATCTAATATCCAAGCTTTGGCAAGATGGTCTTTACGTAATTCTCTTGCTTCTAAAATTGGAAAAGGACAATATGCAATGGCCGCTTATGAAAAAATAAAACGCATCACTTTTCCTTTAGAAAAAGATCATCTTCTTTTAGTAACAACTGAAAGAGATGCTAACCATGAAGAAATAATCAACAGGATATTATCATTAATTAAAAAATAATATTTTGTATTTATTTTTTTTAAAATCCTACTTTTAAACCCTAACTAATCAATTATCGTTTGATTTTTTTTCTGACTAAATGCGAAGCTTCTTGAGAATGTGTAGCACCTACACCTGATAAATTACCAGTATAATAACCTGTAATTCCTACTACATCTTCTGGTTCAGATAATTCATTGAGTAATTCTAGAGTAAGTCTATGATTGGTTACATAATGAGTACCATGATCGTATATA